>CASBPW010000262.1 GCA_949127685.1 Candidatus Sivonenia alaskensis PMM_0068
ACTCAAGGCTGGCAAGGCAGTGCCTTGATGAATGGGATAGGAGCACTGGTGACTTTTGTGGTTCTGCTGATTATTGCTGCCACTAAATTCCTGCTGGGTGCCTGGGCCGTAGTCGTGGCCGTTCCCCTCTTGGTTAGCTTGTTTCTGGCCATTCGTAGGCACTATCAAAGTGTGTCCGAGCAATTAACGCTCCAGACAATCCAGCCCCGGTCCTATCTCCCGAGGCCGAAAGTGGCTTGTGCTAGCCATCCTGTCATTGTACTGGTGGGAGCCCTGCATCGAGGGACCATGGAAGCGCTGGACTACGCACGGGCGATTGGGGATGACATCACAGCCATACATATCGATATAGGCTCTACAGACCGCGAGAAGCTCCAAAGGCAGTGGAATGAGCTAGAAGCAGACATTCCTTTAGTTATATTGGACTCTCCCTATCGTTCCGTAGTGACTCCGATTGTGGAGTATGTGAATAAAGCAGAGGAGAAATATCTCTCAGGTATCTACATGACGGTAGTCCTCCCCACCTTTGTTACCGCTCGCTGGTGGGAGAATATCCTCCATAACCAAACTTCACTCTTGGTGCGTTCGGCCTTGCTCTTTAAGCGGGGGCGTGTGGTGACGAGTGTGCGTTACTTCTTACAACCAAATGTTTAGGATTTTAACTGTTTTTGTGAACAAGCATGAACAAAGCTTTCCACCAGACAACATCGCCGTACGATACATAAAGAGATCTTGTCATCGAGGTTGGACCCATGACCCAAGCCAAGGCATTGCCTTTTAACGGCAGCACCCCTATCTTCGGTGGTAGTACCGGAGGACTACTCCGGTCTGCGGAGACTGAAGAAAAATATTTCATAGTCTGGAATAGCAAAGACGAGCAAGTTTTTGAGATGCCTACCGGAGGCGCTGCGACGATGGTAGCAGGCGCCAATGTGCTCTATCTGGCCCGCAAGGAACAGTGCCATGCCCTGCATCGCCAACTTGTATCCAACTTTAAGATTCGTGATTCTAAAATCTACCGCCAGTACCCCAATGATGAGTACGAGCTGATCTTCCCCAAAGATGGAGTAGCTTCCGAAAAATCCAATCCTGGTCGTGAGCCCGTGGGTTATGTTCCGCGCAAGATTGGGAACAATCCCAGTCCGGCCCGCCTCAAGTTCACGGGAGTCGAACCTTATGACCCAGAATCTCCTGACCGCCTCCTGCCTATGGAAGGTCGCGAAGTCAAGTAATCGTTAGAAGTCAAGTAATCGTTAATAGTTACCAAAGGCCTGAGCGTTTCTCCGGCCTTTGGTTTTTGTGACTCTAGTTTTTACGATTTCGGCACTGATAGCCCCGTTTGGCCTGCGCACTATAACAATCCAGAGATGAAGTCACAGCATAAGCTTTAGCCGGGGCAGCAGTGGGCTGCGTTCTCTTTAAGGGCACTTCTCGTGAACTATCAATCGCGACGATAGGGGGAATTCCTAAAGTAGACTTCGATCCTATGTTCCGACTTGGAGAACTCTTTGCCACCAGCTTCGTTGAGTTCAACTTGGACTTGGACTTGGCCTTCCAACGAGCTTTTGAAGGAGAAGACAACGGAGGAGTTTCTTGCTGTAAAGCGGCTACTAATTTCTTCCTATATTTTGGAGCATTCGTTCCTAGAGATGCTGAGCTCCTTTCTCTCCGCTCTTTAGTCCGAGCCTCTAAACTTTTAGCGCGGTTCTGGGTGCCTTGCTTCATGAAGGACTCTGTGAGGGGCTGTTCAACTTGTGCGACTATCTGTTTGGCCGCTTCTAAGGACTGGCCGGTGATCGGTTCAGACGACAAACGAGCCCTAGGATCGGACGCTAAAGCAGCGAGCTGAGGATCACGATCAAGCGCAAAGGCAGTATCTTTTCCTTCGGGCAAATTCAAGGTGGAAGCTGTGGAAAAAATAAACGATAAACTCAAGGTGATAGCAGCCACACAGACAGCAGCAACGCCTGCCAGAGGCTTCCAGGGGAGATCTCCAAGAGAATTCTGAAGACTCAAAGTTTCCCCACCAGCAAGAGGCTCTAAGGGCTGTCCTTGGAATCGAGGATTGGCTTCTGCCTGTGAAGCTAAAGCCTCTAGATGAGGGACAAAGAAATCTATTAGTTGTCCTTTTTCAAGAACACGAAGACACCGCTCGCACACCTTTACAGGAATTGCCACGCCAATACGAACCGGTTGATAATCCCATAAATCCGGAGCCACCACGGGCTCTAAATGCTCAGGGAAATTCCGTCGGTCTAGATCATTGGGGGGACCTTGTTCTAATAGGGCAAAGATATTTTTGAGTTTGGCCGAGTTCAAACGCCCTGCCAGATAATAACCGATAAAATATGGGCGATGACTGCGACCCTCCTCCTCGATGTCATCGTTGTATAGCCAACCGAATAGGGTCTTTTCTCGAGTGATTTGGTGCAGGTAAACACAGTGGTACCCACTT
The DNA here is from genome assembly GCA_949127685.1 of Candidatus Sivonenia alaskensis PMM_0068. Taxonomy (GTDB): domain Bacteria; phylum Cyanobacteriota; class Cyanobacteriia; order Gloeobacterales; family PMM-0068; genus Sivonenia; species Sivonenia alaskensis. The sequence goes on from CASBPW010000262.1 coordinate 2,456, forward strand.
TCTGAAGGGCCTTTGGCCGCCCAGTATTCAGTCACACGATCAATAAATGCGTCTCGGATGTCTGGAGAGACACCTTCGCTCGTCAAGACTTTCAGCTCTCCCTGCGGAAGGCTCGTGTAAACAAGCTGGCCCAAAATTAGTGACATAACTAATTAATATGCATGAATTTCAAGAAAAAGCTTGCTCTTTAGCGCATAAAAGACGCGCGCATAGTTAAAAATGTTCCTCTTTGCGGAGCAAGACTCACATTTCCCAGGATCTTACCAGTTTCCTAAACCAGTCTTGAGTGTCTTGAATAATAAATTGAATGATCTGCCGAACCCGGTTAGGGCGGCGCTTCCGAGGCTTCACCGTAGGAACGATAGCCACGACTTCTTGCTTTTGCTGCGACTTGAGGAGCTTATCAGCCTCGTTCCCAGCAATGAATAGGTCGATCATTTCCCCACGATAAAGAGCACGATAACTTTCTTCACACGTTCTAGCCGGTACCGTAACCCCAATACGCACAGCCTGATAGCTCCATAGGTCTGGAGGGTCAAGGGTCTCCAGCACTTCCGGAGGGGATTGACGGTCAATGAGTTTTAAGGGTCCCTTATGCAGCAGGGTAAAAATATTTTGCAGCTGGGCCAGCTGTAGGCGTCCAGGGAGGTAATAGCAGGTGAAATAAGGAATGAAGTTACGGCCTAGCTCATCGGCCCCATCGTTATAGAACCACCCAAATATCGTTGCCTCCTGAGTGACTTGGTGCACGTAGGCACAACGATAGCCATGCTCCAGAGGTTCATAGTTATCCCAATATCGGGTCGCGCGCTGTGTAAAGGCAAGACGCACCTCCGGGGGCACCTCAGGACTTGTGAGGACCTTATACCCCTCGGCGGGAAAGCGCGTATACACCAGTTGGCCTAAATATAAAGACATATGCGCCAGGGTAGAGGTTACGCAGAGAGCGTTGTGACCGAATAAGTAGCTTAGCGGAAAAGTCCCTCCCTGACTAGAGGATGCTCTTTGTCTAAGTAGCATATTCAGTTGTTCATTCTAATCTACAACTTTTAAGCAGGTTTTCTGGTCAGACCGCCACCCGCACACGAGCTACAGGCAATTGTTTGAATAACGGAGCCAAGGGCGCCTGACTTTGACCGGGACCGCTAACAATTTCGACGATTTTGTCCTGAGCGTCGGTCGTTTGGAATGCCTCCACGCAAACCCGTGCCACATCGCTGCGGTCAATGGTCCCTTCAAACAGAGTATCAGCAGGACTCATGACAATTTCCATACCCCCCGCGCCATCCCGCAAACCGCCTGGGCGAACGATCGTGAAAGAGAGTCCACTGCGAATCAAATGCTCTTCTGCTTTTTTCTTCCAATACAACACACCTCCAAACAGATTCAGGGGATGGAGAATCCGAGAAACACATAGAGAGGAAACCAATATAAAGTGCTCAACTCCTGCCTGACGCGCTTGGTCGATGAGATTGATAGTGCCTTCATAGTCCACCTGTTGTGCTCCATTATTGCCAAAACCGGAGCGGGTCCCCGTGGCGCAGAAAACGGTTTTTATACCCGACAGGGCGGGGGCGAGAGAGTCTTTTTTGAGAATATCCCCCTCGAAAATTTCCAGGTCTGTAGTCGCCCCGAAGGTCTGCTGGACTTTGTCACGAGAACGCACTAGTAACGTGATCTCTGTTTGCCCTGCTTGCTGGAGCTTTTGTACGATTTGACGCCCGGTATTGCCTGTAGCACCGACAACGAGGATGGTCATAGTATTTCCAAATGCTTTTTTTATCTTGACACCGTATCTAGGAACCGGCCCCTTGGTGGAATCGAGCTTTTAGGATCTATAGCCACCAAAAACAGCAAA
>CASBPW010000263.1 GCA_949127685.1 Candidatus Sivonenia alaskensis PMM_0068
GCCCTACGGGTTGGTGCAGTGGGAGGTCACGATTGCGGAACTGCTGTCCCAGCAGGGCTACGCCACCGCTTCCTATGGCAAGTGGCACCTGGGCGACACCGAGGGCCGTTTCCCGAACGATCAGGGCTTTGACGAGTGGTACGGCATCCCGAATTCCTCCGACGAGTCATGGTGGGCGCAGCACAAGGATTTCGATCCATCGGCCTCGCACTTGGAACACATCATGGAAGGTCGCAAAGGCGAAAAGTCGCGCGAACTCAAGGTCTATGACGCAGCCGAGCGCCGCGCCATCGACTCCGAACTTGCGAATCGCACCGTTGACTTCATGCAGCGAAGCGTGAAAGCGGGCAAGCCGTTCTTCGCCTTTGTGCCGATCACCCAGCCCCACATGCCCACCGAGGCCGGCAAGGAGTTCGCAGGCAAGACTGGCCACGGCCCCTTCGCCGACATGCTCGCCGAGATGGACGCCAACGTGGGACGCATCCTTGATGCGGTGTTGAACCTAAAGGTCGCGGACAACACCATCGTCATCTTCACCAGCGATAACGGCCCCGAAGACACCATGCCGTGGCGCGGCTGGGCCGGCCCCTGGTCGGGCACCTATGTCACCGCGATGGAAGGCTCATTGCGTGTCCCATTCATCATCCGCTGGCCGGGCAAGATCCCGGCGGGCCGCGTGAGCAATGAGATGGTGCATGAAACCGACCTCTTCACCACGCTGGCCAAACTGGGCGGGGCCGCCATTCCCACCGATCGCGCCATTGATGGCATCGATCAGAGCGAGTTCCTGCTCGGCAAGCAGGAAAAGTCGGCGCGGGAGTTCTATGCCGTTTTCCTTGGCAAAGAGCTCTACGCGGTGAAGTGGCGCGACTATAAGATGCATTTTGTCTGGCAAGAACGCATGTACGATCCGCCGCAGAAGCTCGCCGTGCCACGCCTCATCGACCTCTACGATAACCCGCAAGAGACTATCGAAGAGACCATCGGCGAAAGCGCACTCGTCACCCGGGGCTGGGTTTTGCACTCGATGTTCGCCCAACTCGCCAAGCTAAAGGCCACCGTCGCCAAGGACCCGCTGATCCCGATGGGGACGCCTGATCCCTATGTGCCACCCAAAGCCGGCGGGTCAGAAACAATCGAACTCCCACCTGCCCCCAAGCAGAATTGATCGACGCATGACACTCGACGCGAGATCAGCACGGTCGAGTATGTCCGCAAGATGGAGATCGATCCGGCCAAATACACTCCAGAGGAAGTGAAGCACGAACTGGTCACCGAGATGCCGCCGATCAGAATCAACGTTGATGAGATGATGAAAGCCAACGCGAAGAAAGCCAATGAGTGCAGGGTGCTGTTCTCGATCTGTTTAGGCTAACAACTTAAGGCGGTAGCCCTGAACCATTATCTCTACCTCATCGAAAGGAAAGCATAAATCATGGCAAAAAATCCCAAAAAAAGTACGCCCGAGTAATTAGATCTAAACTCTAGTACAATTCTGCTGTCGGTACGTGCCGAAATTGCTACTATCGACCCACTGCATTGGCGTCGACCATTGCTGTCCCCGTGCACTTTCAAAAAAGGAAAAATCCATGAAAAAACGTGCCCTTCCACTCGCGTTCACCGCCCTGCTGCTATCAGGAGCTATCGTCGCCGTCAACGCCCAGCCTTATCCAATGCTCGATCCCGTGGTCAAGAAGGTCAAAGAGAAGTACCAGACCTCCAGCTGCGCGCAGCTGGCCGCTGACAAGGCCGCGCCGCCGAACGACAAACAGAAGCGCGCCGTCCAGATGATGCAAAAGGACCCGGCGCTGCGGGAGGCATTCCTCAACCAAGTATCCGCAACGATCGTCAACAAGATGTTCGTATGCGGAATGATTCCGTAATGTCCGTTTTTTCAAAAGTTCTTCGGCATAGGCCCCTAGACACAGTGATCCCCTTATGGGTTTATTTACCCATTACCCATAAGGATTTTCACTTTCTGTTAGAGCATTCTCAAGTCGGAAGGCTGGGCCGGACCTCTATCCCCCAAAAAGTTCTAGAACCCCTTCAGCGCTATTATCACTGTCCTTGGAGTCCTTCCCCCTTAATAGCCTCGAAAAAAGGCTTTGTCACAACAACTGAGAATGGACAGAACTATTCTGCGATTTGTAGCTCCTATGACACTCTTCCAAACAACGATTCTATGAACCTGATCTGAGCTATTAAAAGCCTAAATTAGCAAAGGTTTTTGCTCAACTTCATTTTCCAGTTGATATTAGGCACTTAGGGCTATTCGAAGAAGGAGGCTCTCTTAAACACTTCATTTATGAAAAGAAGTTAAACCTTAAGTCAAGGAGAACAAAATGTTCAGGCGTTTTTATCAGTTTATTATTTTGCTCATTTGCTCTTTCTCGGTACTTATGATTTCGCCGGCTTGGAGCCAAGAGACGCCGAATAAGGTCACAGTAGCAAACATCGAACCCCAAGCCTTACAAATTCTCAAGCAAATGACCAATTACTTGAAAGGACTGCAACAGTTTTCCTTCCAAGCTGAGATCACCGAAGACATATTATTTGACTCTGGCCAGAAGATCCAATATGGCCGCAACTCGACCGTAGAGGTGCGACGTCCCGACCGATTGAGAGTTCAATCCGACGGGGATCTGGGTAAACAGCAACTTTTCTACGACGGTAAGACCATAACTCTTATGAATCTGAGCCAAAATAGTTACAGCACGATCGATGTTCCTAAGGACATAGACAGTGCCCTAAAGTCTGCTCTCCAAACCTACAATCTCAGAGTACCCTTGGCTGACGTGTTCTATGCTAATGCTTATGAGTCCCTTACGGCAGGCACGATTTCTGCCTTTTATATGGGGCTAAGCAATGTGCAGGGCAAGCCTTGCCATCACTTAGCTTTTAGGCAAAAGGATATCGATTGGCAACTCTGGATTGAAAATAGTTCAACTCCGGTACCTCGAAAGTTGGTAATTACTGATAAGGCGGAAACCCAAGGGCTGCAGTTTACTGCCCTGCTTACAAACTGGAATACCTCACCGCAGTTGGAGGATAGCTTATTCAAGTTTGTAGCTCCTGCTAACGCTAAAAAAGTTGACCTTTCTCCAATAACTCGTTGAGCCGACCCCTGGTCCAACAACGACTCCGATTAGCTAACTCCCGTCATTTTACAAGACTATTGAGAGCTCTGTAAAATGTAGAGGGAAAAACCAATAAATGATCACCATCGAGAGGATTTAGTCATGAAGATGCTTAAGCCTATGTTGATGCCAACAGCCCTGATAACGTTGCTCTTGTCTGTAGTAGTGTTTAGCAGCGGGGAAGCCTGGGCTGGTTCCCTTGGTGCGCGAGGTGGTGTTGGAACGAGTGCGGGGGCTGGCGGTGGCGCGGTGGGCGCTGGCCCGGGCGCTCCTGCTAGGGGTGCTGCTGGTACTCCAGTAGCAGCCCCAAGATCCTACGTTGGCACTCCCGGCTATGGTGCTCCTGGGCCTGGTGCTCCTGGGCCTGGAACTGCTGGTGCTCCCGGTGCGGGAGGTGGCACGCGTGCTGGAGGGGGTGTTGGTCGCTAGATCAATTAAGGTGACATCATATTGCCGCTCAAGCCTGTAGTGATCTTCCATAGTATGGGAAGGCTAAAATTTCCAAAACTATGGGGATAAGATTACAGCCTTGGTTTGGCGAATAATATGGGAAACTTGAAACCATTAGTCAGGTTCCCGCATAGTGAAGATGAAACCGTTGGCGATCGCTCAATCGCTCAAATCTACCCGACGTTATCGCTGGTCATCTTTAGTGTTGGGCGTGGCGTTCTCGCTGCTGGCGGCTATCCCCGTGCGGGCAGCCGAGCGGCTTGTGTTTGCCTTTCACCAGTTGGAATTCTATCTCCCGGTTTCCTCCCTAAAGACCTTTGCCAAGGATGGTACGGTTGACAAGGATTTAGGTTCCTTTTTCGGCCTTCTCAAGCTCAATCCAGAGGCCCAGGCCCTGTTTCGTAGCGCCCTGGTATACACTAACAAAGATAACGAAGAGGCTCCCTTGAGGAAGCCTTATCCTGCATCGCAGGTCCTGTATTCCCCCATAGGTGTATCGGCACTGCGTAATCTCGGGATTATGATCCAAACTAGCCCCAACCAGAATGGCTTCTATGCCATGCGATCGGCCATCATCCTGTCAGCGGCGGATCCGGAAGGTCTATCCTTACTAGGGATCATGATCCACTTTCCGACTAAAAACATCCGCATCGACTTGTCCAAGGCGTTGCAGTTGTCTAACCGCCGGTTGACGCTTTCCAAGCTAACTGACGAAACTGATCAGTTAATTGAGGCTCAGGCTCAGAAGGAAGCCGCCGCAGAGGGGCCAGTGAATCCTGCCACGTTGCCTCCAGTTCAAGTTCCCGGCCCCTACCAATTCACAAAGCAAACCCTGGAATTAACCGATAGCCGCCGCAATAATCGGCCAGTTCCAACGGATGTGTACATACCAGATTTTAAGGGAAACCCACCTGCATCGATTCCGGTGGTGGTGTTTTCCCACGGGCTGGGTGAGACTCGTACCTTTATGGAACCGGCTCTGAAGTTGCTGGCGTCCTATGGGTTTGTTGCGGCAGCACCCGAGCATATTGGCAGTGATAAAGGCCAGCAAGAGCGCCTTTTGGGTGGAGCAGCCAGTGAAATTTTTCAGAACAGCGAGTTTTACAATCGCCCCCTGGATGTCAGTTTTGTGCTGGATACCCTGGAACAGAAAAATTCAACCGAGTTTGGTGGTCGGCTCAACTTGAAGCAGGTGGGCGCTTTCGGCCACTCTTTTGGAGGTTACACTGTACTTGTTTTAGGGGGGGCCACCGTCGATTTCAAAAGATTGCGGAAAGAGTGCGAGAGTGATTATCTCGTACAATCCGTCAATGTCTCGTTATTATTACAATGTCGGGCGCTAGAGCTAGAATCATCTCCCCAAGCGGCTTTGTTAACCAGTGGGCAGTTGCAAGACCCACGGGTCAAAGGTGTGATTGCGATTAGTCCTGTAACCAGCGCAATTTTGGGCCAATCGGGGCTGAACCGCGTTCAGGTGCCTGTTATGTTGGTTGGCGGGGGGAAAGATCCAGCTGCCCCGCTGGTGCCTGAGCAAACCCAGGCGTTCAACTGGCTCACAGAGCCTGACAGATATTTAGTATCCGCGAAGTATTTTTCTCACACTCCGGACCTTGCTAAATTGATTAATCGAATTACGCTGCCCGGCGTGACGACAGATGAGTTAGATGAACGGCTGGAGCTCTTTCTTAAAAACATGCGCGAGGTAGGTCTTGCATTTATGCAGGTATATGCGGCAGGGCGAGCGGAGTACCGTCCCTATCTTACGCCTTCCTACGTGCAATCCCTTCTTCAGTCTTCCTCCGTGCAATCCCTAGAAAATAAGTCGGACGTTAAAGTTAGGTTCAATTTAATTCGTTCCTTCCCTCCGGATCAGCTCGAACAAATTCTGCGTCAGCTTCCTTGACCTTTTAAGCATACCCTTGCCCCAACCAAACCCTAGCAATTTGTTGCGTCCCATTGTGATACCTACTTGGTGCCAGCGATCGTCGGACTGATTGCTGCGGCTATCAAGCCTCTTTTGGCTATCACATCAAAAACGTGATGTTTAAACATCTAACTTCTTAATAATAAGGAAACGGCACGATCGTTCACTGGCCCAATGGAATGAAAGCAAAAGGGGGAATTTGTTCTCAGTTTTATCCTATTATTTAGCTCAACGGATGACAACGCGACTCTAGACTATACGGGACAATGGTTTGAGAAAATGGTGAGGACAAAAAATGTAGCAATTGCAAATTCAAAATTTGATGGTTCTGAAAGCCCTACACCAAAAGGAATTAACAATTCTTGATAATTTGAGCGATCGCTGAAACGCCGTAAAATTGCTCTGAGTTTGCAATTGCTGTCCTGATCGCCGGACCGCAACGGCAATTCACAAAAGCCACGTTAAATATTCATGGAGCGCCCCAATATGCCCAGTTCGTCAAAAAAGAAAAAGCCTAGCGACGAATCGAGTGCTTCCCCCAAAAAAACGGGGAAAGAAATTCCAGCCGAAAACCCTTACGGTGGAGGACCGAATACCGGCATCACACTGCCGCCTTACTACCGGCCCACGCCGTCGGTAAAGAACGCCAACACATTCTTCCCCGGTATGGAGGAGTTGGGCGACGATGAGATGCGAATTTCATTTGTCGGTAGCTCACCGGTGCCGCCCACGCACGCGCAGGCGGGCACGGCGATCATGGTCGAGCTGGGCAATGGCAAGCGTTTCTTCTTCGACCTCGGCCCCGGCTGCTGGCGCAACATCACGGCGCTGCAGGTGCCGATGCAGATGATCAACGACATCTTCATCACCCACCTGCATATAGACCACTATGGCGAACTCCCCTACATCTACAGCTTCTCGGCTTGGGGCGGGCGCTGGAAACCGCTGCGCGTCACCGGCCCCTCGGGACGTACGCCTGAGAATGGCACCAAGGCCATGATCGAGGGCATGAAGAAGATGACCCACTGGCACACCGACAGCTTCAACCTCTTTCCGATCGGCGACGGTTACGAAGTCGAAGTCAACGAGTTCGACTACAAGGACGACAACGGCATTTGCTATGACAAGGACGGCGTGGTCATCCGGCACTGGCGGCGGGTTCACGGCAAGGATGGAGCCTCGGCCTATCGCCTCGACTGGAACGGTCTGTCCTTCGTGTGGACCGGCGATGGCCGGCCGGATGAAAACACCGTGAAATACTCCCAGGGCGTGGACGTCTTCGTGACCGAGCTGCAGCCCGACACCTTGAACGTCCAGGTCCTGAAGTTCGGCATGCCGATCGAGGTCCTTACCCCGACCGTGGACGTCGCCCACACGGTTCACTATGCGACGGGCTACATGTTCAAGCAGGTTCAGCCGCGCCTGGCGATGGCCACGCACTTGTCCTATGACGACGAGATGGTCCCCGAAATGGTGGCCGGCATCCGCACGCACTATGACGGATTGTTCCAGTTCGGCGCGCCGGATGGCGTCATCGTCAACGTCACCAAGAAAGCCATCTGGACGCGCAAGGCGGCGCTGGCCCATTCCACGAACTTCGCGCGTCCGTCGAAAAAGGAGGCCATGGAGCTCTTCGACATCAGCCCCCCCCTCAAGATGACCGTGGATTTCCCGGATCCGAAGTACGTCGTTTCGGACATCGAAGACCCGGCCACCCGCGCCTTGGAGATTGATCCCAAGAAGTACTATCCTGCGGATGTCTATCGCAAGCCGAATCCGATTTTCCCAAAAGGCTTCAAGATCGACATCAAAAAGATGGTGATGGAGAAGATCGAGGAGAAGATTGAAGGTAAGTTGGCTAAACTGCAGCCTGGCGAGGCCCGTGAGGTCGCGCAGAAACTGGGCGAAGCACTCATCGGGGCCACGACGCCCTTCGACCTGCTCGCCATCCTGAAGGAATTCGGAAGTCATATGGGCAACGAGGAGGTGCTGGCCGAAATCATGACCAACGCAGAGACCCTCGCCGAACTGCTAAAGAAGGGGCAGGACCTCAGCAAGCTGTTCAGCCAGGCCCAGGCCTTGGGGGATCCGATCAAACAACTGCAGAACTTCGGAAAGATACTCAAAGCCCTCAAATAACCAAGCCTGTTACGTTTGATCTAAAAACGACTGCGCATACCCCGCAGCTTGCTGCGATTGGGATAAGCAGTCTGCCGACCGTGAGGTCGGCAATATAATCTGTTAACGGAGCTCTAATGCTTATCAGATTACTAGAGTTTCGAAGCAATTAAGGGCGAAGAATTTTGGGTCTATCGCTCCCAGTATGCTAATTTTCAACCTTATTTTATCGGAAACCATACAGTGTAAAGGTTTTAAGCTCTTCAACCAAGCAGGAATGCGCATTTTGGCACAAAGCCTTATCTGGTAAGAGTTCTATGCAAATTAGCTGTCAAATTAGCATAAGGGGAACGATAGAGCCAGAATTTTGGAATGAAAGTGTCTCCAAATATCTCCATTGGAAGGTTGGAGATGGCACGATATATTCCAGAAAAAAGAAGGGAAAAGGAATAAGCTAGATTCTAATAGATAGGACTGTTTCTGCTTCAGATACCCCGCAGCTTGCTGCGGTTGGGTCATTCATTTTCTAGCCACTCCACTTCGTCTACTTCAGCAGCACGAATCCTTTCCCCATGCCGTTTGACAATCTCGCGGACTTCGCTTGCCGATATCACTTTCGGCTGCTGAGTTTGCCAGCCCAGAAGCCGTTCAACGCTGGCAAAAGGTAATTCTTGGGGTAGCAAGCAGGCCCACTCTTGCAACCCTCGGGTAATGATGGGAGCGTAATAAATTTGTGCTTTTATACTACATTGAAGTATGTTCTTTGTAAGGGACTCTTTTATTGAGAATTTAAACGCGCAAATCCCTTCTTTTTTGTTAGCAATTCTCATTAAGCTTTTGACTTCAAAATTCATACTACAAAAAGCACA
>CASBPW010000264.1 GCA_949127685.1 Candidatus Sivonenia alaskensis PMM_0068
ACGCCCACAGAGCATGGTCAGACCAAGCTAAAAGTCGAGGCTCACCGGGATGAGCTAGCTACTATGAATCAGGCGCTTCAGGGTGTTTTGGTCCCGTAAGGGTCTTAAGGATTCCACAAAGGAGAGGACACAATAGCCGCTACATCTAAAACAGTGAGGATACCTTCTTTATATGGCAGGTAGCCTCTCAAAAAAGGCATCAATTCTGGAGTCGGTGTTTCTGTTCCAATCGAAGATTGAAGGCGCTCATTCGCTAGACGGATCACTCCGTGGACTTTCTGTACCGCAAAACTCAAAGGAATTTCCTCTGCCTGGATCTGAATAATGGTGTATCGCTGGACGTTCATATCTAGGGGATTAAACCCTAGCATCATCGACAAGTCCACAACCCAAGAAACTCGGCTCCGTCGATTGGACAGACCAAGGACGCAAGCAGGCATCAGGGGCATAGGGGTAATTTGCTGGGCTCCGATCATAAGCACAGCTTTGGCAGAGGCCATCGGAAGCGCTACAGGGCCTTTTGTCCCTAACTGAAACTCAAGATAAGCTTCTTCCAGTGATTTAGCAGAAGTCATGGTCTGCATAACAATTAGCCCACTACAGATTTAACAGCCCGCACCAATTGCTCTTGCGTAAAGGGCTTGGTCACATAGACATCAGCCCCTTGCTTCATCCCCCAAAGGCGGTCAATTTCTTGATTTTTGGAAGAGCACACTACGATAGGAAGCTTCTTGGTTGCTGGGTTACCCTTTAGGCTACGGCATAGCTCGAAGCCACTCATTCCAGGCATTACCACATCGGTTACAATAGCATCTGGCTTTTGTTCAATAGCTTTGTTGAGCGCTTCTTTGCCATCCGTTGCATTAATTACTATATAGCCATTTTCCCGCAGATAATGACTGATCAGTTCCAGTTCGGAAAGAGTGTCATCTACAACTAAAATAGTACTCATCGGCGGACTCCTAGATAATCAATTCATCAGCAAGGCTCAGATCTACTATGCCCATAAATAGACTGGGCTATCACACATGCAAATGACGATTAACGACCTTGAGTAAGCCCTCTTTTGTGAATGGTTTTGTTAGGTAATCTGATGAACCTACTAAAGCAGCTCTAGCCCGGTCAATGAATCCAGTATGCCCAGTTACCATCACGATTGGGGTTTTCTTAAATAAGGGATTCTTGCGTAGTAAACGGCATAATTCATAGCCGTCTATCATAGGCATTCCCACGTCGAGTAAAATAAGATCCGGCTTGGTTCGTGTGATTTGCATCAATGCTTTTACGGGATCATTAATAGCCGAAACACTATACTTTGGATCTCCTAAACAACGACTAATCTCATTAGTAATGGTTGGACTATCATCTACACAAGCAATGGCATAGATAGCAAGTTCTTTGGCGGGAGGTGTAAGCACTGAGGGAGTTGACTTTGGCAGTCTGGGAAGTTGATCAAAAGGTTCCTGCGGCTCTCTTAAATGGATGATCTGTCCACGAATATAGGGGACTAAACTCTTGGCCAAATCTAGTTCGTCACGATTGATGAGGGTAGCTATTTGCCGTAAACTAAAACCCCTAAGTAGGGTGCGAAATTTTTCAGGTAGCTCCGGCAAACCCTGCTGCTGGTTCGCCGCTTGAGTAAAATAGTAGAGGCGTTGATAGGGAGACCAGAGATCGATACCCAAAGACTGCCAAATCTCTAGTCGCTTCTTCGCCTGTTCGTCTAAGGTGGAAAAGTTAAACTTACAAATACTGGAAACTTTGTCTGAGTGTGTGAAGCTACACGTCCCATGATCTAGCCATGAAAGAGATTCAAAAACTTCTTTTGTGATTTCCTCAACCGTTTGTGTCATCTGTAAAAAAGTTATTTTCTGTTGTTGTGATAACCAGACGAGTACGGCTCCATCCAGAGGCTTAGTCGATGGAGTCTTCTTGTCAAACGAATTACTCAGCTGCGTGCGGATCTCATCGCTCAAAGCAATTCCTTTGCGCCGCAAGTAGTTGTATAACCTTTCTAGGGGTTCCAAGTTATTCGTAATGTGCGTAATCTTACCAAGCTCTAAATCAATAAACCAATGTACTGAATTATGCATGACAACTAACTGTCCACTAGCCTGTTGATCACAGAGGTCATGTAATAAAACCAGAGGTTGACTATCTTTACTACTGTCCATAGTGATCACGGTGCCTAGAGGTCATGAAGGGGAGATTTTAAACGGTCGCTATTTGAGTGAGATAATCATAGTCCAATAAAAAGATGAGAGGTTCATCTTCTACGCGAATGGCGAATCGACTGATGGTGTGTACTTTTTGAGGCACAGTAGGGATCAAAGATATAGGTACAAAAGCAGACTCACTGATACGACGCAGTAAAGGAGCTATATGGATCGGGATGGCAACCAGTGTTTTTTGAGGAGTCTCAAAAAAGATGAGATATCCTTTTTCTATATCTAGTTCTTGAGTGCTCTTTCCTTCCGTTAGATAGTTTTCTAAGTTAAAAAAATGGAGATCCTTTCCTTCGCAAGAAGTTGGTGCATACAGGCTTTTCTGGTCTCTATAAATAGCCCTTATCGGTGCTATTTTTTGAGCAGTGTCTGTTGAGACAGCAAGCCATTCTTGACCTAGGCCGAAAGTGATCACTTGTTTGGTCACAGGGGTTTTACGATCAGCCAGTCGGCGAGAGGTAAAACTAGAAATAAGAGCCATAATGCCTTTGCTCCTATGCGGTAGGGGTGCGGTGGGTGGACTGAATAAGCTGGTTCAAGGCTTGGAGTAGTTCTTGTTCTTTGAAGGGTTTGGAGAAATACTCGGAGGCTCCTAACCTTAGGGCTAGCTGACGGTGCTTGTCTCCACTCCGCGAAGTCAGCATTGTAATTGGCAAGTGCTTTAGGGCCGGATTCGCTTTGGCCTCTGCCAAAAAGCCAAAACCATCCAAGCGAGGCATTTCGATATCGCAGATCACGGCATTGACTACCAGGCCGCTGGTTAATTGTTCAATGGCATCCTGTCCATCTTTGGCTTGAGCGACGCGATATCCTGCTTTTTCTAAAGTGATGGCCAGGAACATACGGACGTTAATCGAATCGTCGATGACGAGAATGCTTTCACGTTCCTGCTGTACTTGGCCTGCTGCAGACTGGACTGGGACTGCTGTCTTGGGTGCGTGTTCTTGGTTGGCAATCCAGGCAAATAGTCCTGGGATACTGACTAAGGGGACTACCTGACCCGTTCCTAGAATAGTGCAGCCACTAAAGCCGGGAGGCATGGGAATAGGACCTTCTGCTTGACGGATGGCTACTTCCCGCTCTCCCCAACAGCGCTCGATTGGAACGCCAACCAGATCACTGCCCTGGCTCAAGATCAGCATGGCTGGGTTTGCCATCATCGCTATGTCGTCCGTCTCTACCTTACGGATAGGGCAACGGTAGTTGAGCCACTCTTTGAGAGCGAGTTTGGGCACTGCATAATTTTCCCACTGGAAAATAGTAGAGTCGTTGTTGTCCTCTTCCTCAAGAAGTGCCATTTGTTCGATGGCATCTACAGGGAAGGCCAGCATTACATTCTGACTTTCGACGAGGAGCACCCGACCTACGGAGAGGGTGACAGGCACGCTCAGGGTAAAAGTGGTCCCGATGCCTGGTTGGGTGTTGACCGTGATTTTTCCGCGTACTTGTTGGATGTTGGTACGGACCACATCCATGCCGACGCCGCGACCGGAGAGTTCTGTAACCTGATCTGCGGTACTGAATCCCGGTTCAAAGATGAGGTCAAGCAGGTCTTGGGGGAGGGCTTTTTCTAGTTGGGCTTGGTCAAATCCCATCAGTTGCGCTTTGTCTCGGATCTTATCTAGATTGATCCCACCGCCGTCATCGCTGACGGTAATGATCGTTTCATTCCCTCGATAGAAAGCTTTGATCTCGATAGTGCCTTGGGCTGTTTTGCCTCTTGCTAAACGGGTCTTGATATCTTCAAGCCCGTGGTCAAAGGCATTACGCAATAAGTGCATCAAGGGGTCACCCAAAATCCCGAGTACAGTCCGGTCGATTAGGGTGGAACCTCCCTGAATCTTGAGGGCAGCGGGTTTACCGAATTGCTGTGCTAAATCCCGAATAGCGCGAGGGAAGCGTCCTACTACATCTGTTAGAGGGCGCATCCGCGAGTACATAACGTTGCTTTGGAGCTGCTTGGCGGTGCGGTTCAGTTCGGCGGCTGTATCGTCTGCGCTCCGGACTGTTAGGTCGATGTCACTGGTGACTTCTTGAATTTGGACGATACTTTCCATAACTTCCTGCCAAACCAGGTGGAGTTCGCTGTATCGGTCCATCTCCAGAGCATCGAAGTTTTCTTCTGAGGTGGATGGCTGCTCGCCAAGCATAGGAGTGTTGGCTTGGTTCGCTTCTTGGTCATAGGCTGAGCGCAAGCGGAGATTGAATTGCTCCAAGTTCCGCACGCGGGCATTTAAGCTGGTGACCAGGTTGTGTAGGCGTGCCAAGTATAGGGCCAAACCGTTGCGTTCAATGGTTAGGTCTCCACACAGGTCATCTAGTTGGTCTAGACGCTTGGCTGGAATACGGACAGTGTTGGCCTCTGAATTACTGGAAGCAGTTTCTATCTTCTTGGGCAGGATGGATTTTTCTAAAATATCCGAAGGAGGCTCTGAATTTAGAACGGTTTCAGCAACAATCTCTTGAGGGATTTGAGGCTCTAGACTGATTTCAAAGACTTCTGCCAGCACAATAGGTTGTTCGATTTCAAGCGTGAAGACTTCTTGGTTTTCAGGAGTTGTAACCGCTTCAGCAACTAGCTCTTGCGGGAACACGGGCGCGATAGGTTCTACCGTCTGTGCCTCCTCCCTCCAAGAGCGAATTAGGGCCAGGTAGCCTTCTTCCGTAGTAGGCAAAGTTCTAACTGCTTCAGCAACTAGCTCTTGCGGGAACTCATGTTCTAGGGCAATATCCTCTTGAACCTGCTGTAGCTCCAGCAATGCTTCATTTTTATCTTCGGGTATATCTGCTTCAACAGCATGCTCTTGGTCTACTGCGGTTCCTATGGCATCGGTTACTGTTGCTGCAACAGCCGAGACCTTAACGAAGGCAGCTATTTCAAACCATTGGTTAGATAGTTCGTCTGCGGGTTGCTCAGCCTCAAGAATCTCTTCTGTGATAGGTGTCTCGATGATTTCTTGCTCGACTGCCACATCAGGGGCAAGAGGCTCCAGACTGATTTCAGAGACTTCCGCCAGCACAATAGGTTGTTCGGTTTCAAGCGTAAAGATTTCTTGATTTTCAGGAACAAGAGCTGTTTCAGCGACCAGTGCCTCCATGATTTCGGGCTCTGTACTGATCTCTAATACTGCAGGCGATACCAAAGGTGCAGCAGCCTCAATATCAAAGACTTCTAGGAATGATGCTTCTGCTTCTGAATGGATTTCTGCTTCTGAAAGGGTGATCTGTTCTGACAGAGCGGACTCCATGCCAATGTCGAGGAGGGCTGCGAGCATTCCAAGGCCCATATCTTCAGACAAGTCGGAAGTTATCTCCTCGGGATCAAAGATAGCGAGGGGTGCTGGTTCTGCCTTTATCTGTTCTTCTTCAAGGACTACAGGTTCTGCCTCAAAGTCAAAGAGGTTTGCCAGTAAGTCCATCTCCCCAATTTCGGGCGTTCGTTCTTGTCCTGGTTCAATT
Source organism: Candidatus Sivonenia alaskensis PMM_0068 (assembly GCA_949127685.1). Lineage (GTDB taxonomy): Bacteria > Cyanobacteriota > Cyanobacteriia > Gloeobacterales > PMM-0068 > Sivonenia > Sivonenia alaskensis. The sequence continues at coordinate 5,685 of CASBPW010000264.1, forward strand.
CCTTGCTCTTTGGCGTCTGCCTTCGCTTCCGTTGCGCCTTGTAGGGACTCTGCGACTCTCTGTAAAGTTGGAGTCTCTCTCTCTAGTTCTGCGAACAGGGAGTCTAGATCGGCCCACTCATTGTCTAGGATAACTTCGGCTAAAGGCTGGACGGGTGGAGCGGCCTCTAGTTCTTGGAAAAGGTCTAAATCCAATCCCAAGAGTAAAGCTTCTATTCCAAGGTCTGCTTCTGTCTTCGCAGGGCTGGGGTCTGTGATTTTTGCAGTGGTGGCTTCAAGCTGTAGATCGGAGAATAGGGATTCTAGCTCAGGCCAGTGCTCTAACGCGAGCTCAGGTAGTGCCCCAGGCTGTATTTCTGATGCTGATAGAAGAGACTCTATCGGCGCTATATCCATACCTGAGAGCAACAGTTCTAGCTCGGACTGTTGGGGGTTGTCGGCTGCTGGGTCAAGGTCAGAAGTTTCTGGGACGGCGATCGGACGGTAATCTAGCACACTGGGTATCAGCTCGCGTTGACCGATGAGGACTAATGCTTGGGCATAGCGCCACTTCTCTAGAGCCAGAGTGGCAATCTGTGCGACCTGTGCTGGATACGTCTCTAAATAGTGGGTAACGGACAGACAAAGACTGCTGAAATTGCTTAATTGCAGCATTTCCCCAAGCCCATCCAGCTCCTGTGCCAGGACGGAGAGTTCTGATTCTAGGCAAGGTTGGTTGGGTTGGGATAAGACTTCTTCTAAACGAAGTAAACTATATTCAACTTCTGATTCGAAAAACAGTTTAACGAGGTCGTGTCCACTCTCTTGGGAAGCCAGGGCGGTCTCATCCTCCGGTTGCACTTCCCCCAAAATGTTTTGGAGCTGATCAAAGAGGGGGGAGGCTGGTTGGAGCATTGCCTCTTCATTAGGGTCTGTGCCTTCCCGACTCATTTCGATGATCTGGCGGATGGAATCGAGTGCGTTTAGCAACAAGTTCTCTAGTTCTTCTTCCACTTCCGGACGGCGTGCTTGCAAAATTTTGAAGCAGTCTTCTAGGCGGTGCGCGGTATGACTCAGCAGGTGAAACCGCATTAAGGCCGCCCCACCCTTGATCGAGTGGGCAGCTCTGAGCGCCCCATCCATTTTCTTTGAGTCCACTCCCGTCACAGAGAGTCCCAGGACTACCGCTTCGAGGGTATCTAGATATTCTTGAGCTTCCTCCAGAAACTGGAGGCGAACTTCTAACTCCTTATCCATGATTAACTCTCAGGGTTGATTTTGAAGGCACCTACGGACTCTTGCAGCTGCTGAGCTACTTGCACCGTCTGCTGCAAAGCTCCAGAAACCTGACGGGAGGCATCGGAGGTCCGGTTGGAAGTTTGGGCAATGTCCTGCATCAGGGCGTTTACCGACTGAGACGTCTGTGCCTGAGATACGGTAGCGGTGGAAATCATCTGGGCCAATTGGTCGATTTGGCGGGATACCTGCAGAATCTGGGTCAGGTTTTTCTTCGCCTCTTCCACTAGCTGGCTACCCTCAACGACCTGAGTGGTTCCTACTTCCATAGCTCGGACTACTTCGCTGGTTTCCATCTGGATACTTTCAACGATTTGTTCAATTTCCTTGGTCGCCGCCGCAGACTGAGCCGCCAAGGCCCCAACTTCTTCTGCAACTACCGCAAATCCTCGGCCTTGTTCCCCGGCTCGAGCGGCCTCAATACTGGCGTTGATCGAGAGGAGGTTGGTCTGTTCTGCAATCTGGTTAATCAGGGATACCGCCTTGGAGATCTTCTGGGAAGATTCACCCAGACGTTTAACCTTTTTGGCGGTATCGCCAATGGTTTCTCGGAGGTTGAGAATCCCTTGTACCGTGCGGTCCATCGCTATTTCCCCTGCTTCAGCCGTAGCGGATGCCGTACGGGCCACCTGCGCTGCCTGAGAAGCACTACCGGCAACTTCT
>CASBPW010000265.1 GCA_949127685.1 Candidatus Sivonenia alaskensis PMM_0068
AGGATCCCTTCATATGGCGGCAATCATAGCTAATTTTGGCTAGACAATCTTGGACATGACGAGCCGTTCATCTTAGCTATTCATGAATGTTTACGATTTCAGCTCTGTCCCGTGAAATCCTTAAGTTTTTGAGTCGTATTTCCTTTAGAGGTTAGAGACTTAATTAAGATGTGATGTCTTCACCCAGGCTGTTTCAGGCGATGAAGTCTGATTTAATTTTGCGCATGCCTTATAATTTCTACCAATCGGTAGCCCGAGCCATCGAACTATGGACTGCCTCATCGTGCCTGCAGTGGAGTAGAATCCGGGACGTTAGAGAAAGTAGCGTCGAATTAGCCAAAATAAAATCTTCATCATGACAATCACCACATCTGCAGCTAAAGCGTTGCCTCTGTTGCCCGTTCCGGGCTCAATGCCTCCTAAGACACCCTTGGGACGTTGGTTGACGGAAGGTGGAGGGGCAGGGGGCGACCAGCACGAAGGTTCAACCCAACCCTGGTATTCCGTACTCTGGCTCACAGGGGTCGATTATTTCTCCACCCTCGGTTATCAGCCAGGAATTGCCCTACTCGCGGCTGGAGCGGTTTCTCCCTTAGCTACGCTTCTGCTGATCGTGGTCACGCTGGCTGGAGCCCTACCGATCTACTCCCAGGTCGCCAAGCGTTCTTACATTGGCCAAGGCTCGATCGCCATGTTGGAGAAGCTCTTACCGGGCTGGTATGGAAAACTTTTTGTCCTAGTTTTGATTGGCTTTGCCACCACCGACTTTGTGATCACAATGACGCTCTCGGCTTCTGATGCTGCCGAACACTTGGTCAGCAACCCGTTTGCGAAAGCTTTCTTTGAAGGGGCACAGATCCAGGTCACGGCTGTTTTGTTGGTGCTGCTCGCGGTAGTCTTCTTATTCGGTTTCCGAGAAGCGATCAGTCTAGCGGTAGTCGTGGGTGTCCCCTACATTCTGCTCAACATTGTTGTGATTACGGTCAGTTTCCAGGAAGTCTTCAGACATCCAGAGCTATGGGCTAACTGGCAAAGAGGCCTTACCCTGCAGGGAGACTGGACAGGGATTTTGATTGCTGCTGGACTTACCTTTCCAAAACTTGCCTTGGGCTTGAGTGGTTTTGAGACAGGGGTCACCGTTATGCCCTTGATTAAAGGGGGAGCCGATGATGCTAGTAAACCAACTCCAGAGGGACGGATCAGGGCCAGTCAGAAACTTTTGACCTCAGCTGCCCTGCTGATGAGTATCTTGCTGATGACCTCCAGCTTTGTCACGACCCTCCTAATCTCACCTGAATCCTATGCCAAAGGAGGTGCAGCTTCTGGGCGTGCCCTTGCCTACTTGTGTCATAAGTTGCTGGGGGATGTTTGGGGGACTGTTTATGACATCTCAACGATTGCTATTCTCTGGTTCGCTGGAGCTTCGGCCATGGCTGGTTTGCTAAACCTCATTCCCCGTTACCTACCTCGTTTCGGGATGGCTCCTAACTGGGTGAGCTATACTCGTCCCCTTGTCTTAGCCCTATTGACAATTGACTTAGTGATCGTAGCTATTTTCCGGGCAGATGTTAATGCCCAAGGGGGTGCCTATGCTACCGGCGTGTTGGCGCTGATTCTCTCTGCGGGGGTGGCGGTTGCTCTGGCCCTTGGCAGTGAGGCCAAAGCACTCAATTCTAAAAAGCTGCGGAACTTAAGCTATTACTTCTGGGCCATCGTCCTTGTTTTTACCTACACGCTGCTCGATAACATCCGAGAACGGCCTGATGGTTTGATCATTGCTAGCTGTTTTATCGCCTTCGTCTTGGTCATTGGTATTGGCACACGCCTAAGACGGGCTACGGAACTACGGGTTGAGCAGATAACCTTTATGGACGATCAGTCCGCTGAATTATGGCCTCAGCTCTGCCGTAAGCAGGTCTGCCTTGTCCCCTTGATCAGTAATGCCCCCGGTCCTCGTGAACGCAAGGCTAAACAGCTTCGTAGCCTTTATGCGACCAAACACCCCTACGCCTTCCTTCATGTATCTTTGCACGACGATTGCAGTGATTTCCTGAGTGGTCTGCGTTTGCAAATTCGCGAAGAGGGCGAAGATTTCTGTATCGAAGTGACGGGAGCCGTGGCCCTTGCCAACGCTATTGCATACATCAGTGAACTCATAGACCCAGTTTCGATCTTCCTCGGTCTGACCCGTAAAAACATGACGGAGCAGTCCATGAACTACATGCTCACGGGACAGGGAGAAACCGGACTGATGGTGTACCAGATTCTGGTGCGTTATTGGGAATGGACGGCTGAAGAGGATGTTCGACCTTTGATTTTCCTCCTTAGTGATTAAAGATTGGACTTTGGAAAAAAAGAGTTACTCAGAGGACTCTCAGGGTATTCACGGGCCCTCCAATTGTTCAAGTTCCGTGAGGGTACGCTTCTGCGCAACCCAACTCATCCGCTTTACTGTAGCTATGTGATTCGATACTGATTATGGTTAGTTGCTCTACCCCCCAAGACAAGAGTTCTATGGATGCCCAAAAATTGAAGCTCTATCAAGACGGCAAACAATGGTCTGATTCTCTGAGCAATCTTTGCCAGTTCATGGATTGCGTTATAGAACCCATTGGCCGCGATGCATACATACTCAAAGGGGCTAATGAAGACGCTGCTTGGATGATAGCCGGTTATCTATCTCCAGTTTTGGGAGAGCACCAGCCGAGAAGACTCGATTCTTATGTTTGGGAACTAGGAAAATGAACTACTCACGGCTGCTAAATTCTATGAGCTACAGGGAGCGCTACTCATATAGGTACAATGCAAGGGATCATTAGACATCTGTTGTGAAAGAATTCATTCTGCTTGGCTCTACGGGGTCTATCGGTACCCAGACTTTAGAAATTGTGGCTCAATACCCTGACCGCTTTCGGGTTACAGCGCTAAGCGCCAATCATAATATAGACCTTGTAGAGCAGCAAATCCGCCAGTTCAAGCCTGAATTGGTCTCCGTAGGGAGTAAAACAGGACGCAAAGAACTTTTAGAAAGATTGGTCGATTTTCCCCAACGGCCTGAAGTCTTAGTCGGACCAGAAGGCGTGGTTCACGTAGCCGCTTATGGTAGTGCGCCCATGGTGATTACAGGCATTGTGGGGGTGGCTGGTCTCAAGCCGACGTTGGCGGCGATTGAAGCGGGAAAAGACTTGGGTTTAGCCAATAAGGAAACTTTAGTAGCGGGAGGGCCTGTGGTTTTACCGCGGATTCAGGCCAAAGGGACGAAGCTCATCCCCGTAGACTCCGAACATTCCGCTATTTTCCAGTGTCTCCAAGGCGTACCCGCTGGGGGACTCAAAGGTATTATCCTGACCGCTTCTGGGGGCGCTTTTCGGGATTGGCCTACGGAGAGATTGGCTCAAGTCACCCCGAAAGATGCCCTCAAACATCCCAACTGGGTGATGGGACAAAAAATTACGGTGGATTCTGCAACGTTGATGAATAAAGGATTGGAAGTCATTGAAGCACACTGGCTTTTTGGTCAGTTGAGCTATGACGATATCCGGATTGTGATCCATCCCCAGAGCATTATTCATTCCCTGATTGAGTTGAAAGATACTTCTGTTCTGGCTCAGTTGGGTTGGCCGGATATGCGTTTACCGATTCTCTATGCCCTTGGCTACCCAGAACGGATAGAGGCGCCCTGGCGTCCTTTGGATTTGACTACCTGTGGTGATTTGACCTTCCGTGAGCCGGACCATCAAAAATATCCGTGCATGGATTTGGCTTTTGCGGCAGGAAGAGCGGCAGGGACGATGCCTGCGGTCTTGAATGCGGCCAATGAAGAAGTAGTTGGCCTGTTTTTAGAGGAAGCAGCATCTTTTCTCGCTATTCCTCGCCTTTTGACCGCCACTTGTGAAGCCCACAACAACATCCACAACCCATCCTTGGAGGATATTGTGGAAGCAGACTTATGGGCTCGCCGCACTCTGAGAGACCTGGCCCAAAAACAAGCCGTTGTGGTTTAGGTGCTACTGCTGATGACACCCTTACCCCATCATCTTTGGGCTGATACCCTTCCCTGGCAGCCAGATCCAAGCCAAATTCTGCTTTTTGACCGTTTTTATAACTTAGTCATCCAAGCGAATGAACAGCTCAACCTCACTCGAATTGTTGAGCCGGAAGCCTATTGGGAGAAGCATCTTTGGGACTCGGTGCGGGGGGTAGTCCCGCTGATCAAGAATCAGGATATTGCGGTGCTGGATCTTGGCACAGGGGCTGGTTTTCCTGGAATGCCTATCGCTATCATGCAGCCTACGTGGTACGTGATGATGGCGGATAGCACCCGCAAGAAAACGGCCTTTATCAACAATGCGATTCAAAGCCTGGGGATTACCAACGCCCAGACAATTACAGGTCGTGCTGAAGATTTGGGCCATCAGAAACGGCATCGGGAAGGTTATGACCTTGTGGTGCTCAGAGCGGTAGCTCCTGCCAATGTCTGTGCTGAGTATGGACTGCCTTTTGCAAAGGTCGGTGGCCGGGTAATGCTTTACCGAGGCACTTGGGAAGAACGGGAAGCCCAGGAATTGGAGCGGGCTGCCTACGCCTTGGGGGCTAAAGTTGCCTATGTGGATGCGTTCGCTTTGCCTATCAGCGGGGCTGTCCGTCACTGTATTCATCTTCTGAAAATCAAACCCACCCTGGAAGTCTTTCCAAGAGAAGTAGGTACACCGACTAAGTATCCTATTGGTGCTTTAGATGACCCAAAACCTTCTAATGGGTCTGAAACAACTGAAGAACCTTATTGAGTCAAGTGTTCAGGCTCTATCGTTGGAACTATGCAAGCTAAGGCTAGGGACGCACACGGTAGCCAACTTTGGGGGGCCGGGGGGCGCTAAACGCCTTAAATACGCACAAACTTATCGGTTGCCTCAATCAGAGCACTACGGATTCCTGGTTCCATCATCGAATGTCCAGCATCTGGAACCACTACAAACTCAGCCTCCGGCCAGGCTTGATGCAATTCCCAGGCACTGGTCATCGGACAGACTACATCGTAACGGCCCTGCACAATCACTGCCGGGAGATGTCGAATCCGGTCTATATGGTGCAACAGTTGATCTTCGTTTTCTAAGAAGCCCTTGTTCATGAAGTAGTGACATTCAATACGGGCGAAAGCATCGGCAAAATTGTCTCGCCCAAAGTTTTCAGCAGCATTTGGGTCTGGATAAAGTCTGCTGGTACTCCCTTCCCAGATACTCCAGGCCTTAGCGGCCTCTATGCGAATGTTTCTGTCTGGGCTGCACAGTCTTTTGTAGTAGGCCGCAATAAAATCATGACGTTCTTCAACAGGAATAGGCTTGATAAATTGTTCCCAAGCATCGGGGAATATATAGCTAGTTCCTTCTTGATAGAACCACTTAAGTTCTTTTTGGCGCAAGAGAAAAATGCCGCGCAGAATCAGGCCCTTACAAGCCTCTGGATGGGTTTGGCTATAGGCCAGAGAAAGGGTACTTCCCCAACTCCCTCCAAAGACAACCCATTGGTCAATCTTTAAATATTTGCGTAACGTCTCTATATCTTGAACCAGGTGCCAGGTCGTATTTTCTGCTAACTCTGCATGGGGCGTACTTTGTCCACAGCCGCGCTGGTCAAATAGAATGAGCCGCCACTGTTCAGGATTGAAATATTGACGGTAGGCCGCATTGATTCCCCCACCTGGCCCCCCGTGTAAGAAAATAGCGGGCTTCCCCTCGGAATTACCGACTTCTTCATAGTAAATCGTATGTAGATCTGAAACGTTTAATTTGCCTGTTTTATAAGGCTGAATAGAGGGATAGAGTTCGGCCATAGCAGAAAATCAGCCTTGGTTGAGAATTTGAACAAGGGAATCTCCTGACTATGACTATGACATAGTCTCTTCTTCCATAGACATGACTCAGTTTTACAAATCATGAGTCCAGCCCAATCAGGAAATTCTCTAGACGGGAAGACTCTTTCGAGCTTTTTGCTATACCTACCCCTATCTGAGGCGCTAAAATATTAGCTCCCCATGGAAAAGCTACACCCCAAAACCATTGAAATGGTCCGCCAAAGGGCGGATATCGTTGAGGTGGTCGCCGATAAGGTGGTGTTACGCAAATCAGGCCGAGATTTCAAAGGCTTGTGCCCGTTCCATGATGATAAGAGCCCTAGCTTTTACGTTAGTGCCAGTAAGGGCATCTATAAGTGTTTTAGCTGTGGGGCGGCGGGCGATGTCTTTAAGTTCGTTGCTGAAATTAATAAAATTCCCTTTGCTGAAGCTGCCCTAGAGCTGGCCCAGCGCTATCAAGTCCCTGTCCATACACTGCATCCAGAGAAAAAAGCAGAATTTGCACGGCAGCTTTCCCGCCAACAACAGTTGTTGGAAATTCTCCAGCAGGCCGCAGAGTTCTATAGCTATGCCCTGCATAGTAAACCTGGTCGCCCAGCCCTTGAGTATTTACACCAACGCAACCTGAACGCAGAGACTATCCAACAGTTTCAACTAGGCTATGCGCCCCAAGGGTGGCAAGCACTTTATAGCTATCTAGTGGAGCAAAAGCGCTATCCTGTGCAACTGGTAGCGGAATGTGGCCTCATTCGTTCTCGCAATACGGGAGGTGGCTGGTACGACTACTTCCGCCATCGATTGATGGTCCCTATTTGTAATGACCGGGGGCAGGTCGTAGCCTTTGGGGGGAGGAGCCTCGGAGAAGAACAGCCTAAATACCTGAATTCTCCTGAGACAGAACTATTTTCTAAGGGCCGTACCCTCTACGCGCTGCATCTCGCCAAGGATGGGATCAGCCG
>CASBPW010000266.1 GCA_949127685.1 Candidatus Sivonenia alaskensis PMM_0068
ACGTAGTCCTGCGCCCCTTGTCAATTAATACAAACCCCAATGCGGAAAAATAACAAAGGGATCAAATGTACATCGTCCTTCAGGTGTGCCTCTTGTTTATTGACGCACAAACCGCCTTCACTTTGTGGATCCCAAAAAATCAGCAATAGCTTGGTTGATTTGCTGACAATCTTTTGGATCTCGCCCTAGCCCTGCTGCATGTCCAGAAAGAGAATCAATTATCTGAACCTTGGCTTTAGGAATAAGCGCTGCTTCTTTCTGATTATCGGAGACGGCAAAATAGGCATCGGTCCGACTGGGCAAAAACAGGACCTCTGCTTCGACCTGAGCGAGTACTTTTTCTAAAGAACCTCCCATACCAGGAGTCTCAGCCACATCGTGGTTTGCCCAGGTTTGAAACTGGGACAACATATTATTGGCGTCCCGTTGAAAATAGCGGAAGCGCCATTTATTCAAAAACTCTTCCAACGAATCTGCATTGGTATCCTCATAGTCTCGATAGGCTTCTGAAGCGTAGAATTCCGGCGAAAATACCCAAGGAGCCCATGTATCCGCCAAACGAGCAATCCCTTCGAGGGGAGGCTCTCTATAGTTCCCTTGATTAAAGGCTGGGTCAGAGCGGATACAACTTGATAGCGCATTCAAAAAAAGTTTTCCATGCCACGTTGTCCGACAACTACCGACAAGCACGACTGCCCGTTCAACTTGAGCGGGATAACTGACAGCCCACTGAATGGCTTGCTGTCCACCCATGCTTGCACCCACGACTGCCGCAATCTTATGAACGTTTAGGAATTCGAGAAGCGCATGTTGAAGTGCAACATTGTCTCGAATGGTGACTGCTGGAAAATCGGCTCTTGCAAATGGAGCGGACATAGAACTGGGAGAACTACTCCGCCCATTGCCTAGCAGTTCGGTATGAATGATCCAATGCTGCGTAGAGTCTAGAGACTTTCCATATAGATAGGCCAAATCATCACAGCCCCGACCGAAGGAAGTACAGGTCAGAATCGGGGGCTTGGGGCTAGCTGTGCCGCTTATGGAATAGGCCAGATCTACTTCAGGCAGTGTGGCCCCCGACTCCAACCGAAAATTTTTGACTGTGAACAGGCTATGCGCTGTCATTGAACCAACTCTGTTTACCTCATTAGAATATGGATTGCTGCCCATAGAAGTAACCAGCTTAACGAATATGTCTAAACCCGAACCGCTGCCTCCCCTGGACTCCAATTTAGATGTCAGCCAGAATCACTACTGGAGCTACCACAATTTAGAAACGCTCTTATGCTGCAAAAAACCGCTGACGGCCTCAAAAGATGAAGACCTATTCATAGTGGTCCATCAGATATGTGAACTTGCTTTTAATCAAATGATTACGGATCTAGAAAGAGTCTTAGATGCCATTGCCGTCGCACTGCAAGACCAAACAGACGCCATCTTGGGAAATACCGATGAGGCCTGTTACTTCTTTCAACGCATTCTTCGTCTGTACGAAACAGCCTTACAGACGATGCCCATTTTGGGAACGATGCGGGCTTTTGCGGAATTCAGGACTAGCATTGGCCCTACCAGTGGATTCCAATCCTTCCAGTTCAGGCATTTGGAAATCATGAGTGGGGTGCAGCAGTACTGGCAAGGGGGCACTGAAGATGTCATGGGCACCCCCCATATAGCGGAAACGGAGTTTGACCGTCGCTATGGAGCGGACATTGCGACTTGGCTAGAACACCATCGTCACCACAGCCTCGCGGCTTATTACCAAGTCTTGCTGCACCGCACTCCAGGCGACGCCCAGGCCCAGCAAGTAAGCAGTCTGCTTCAGCATCCCCAGGCTCAACCCCTCCTCAAATGCCTGAATAACTACGATGACCTCCAAACCCGTTTTCATCGTGCGCACTTAGGCTTAGCCATCCAGCAATTAGAACTCGTTGGAGTTGAGTACGGCACCGGAGGAACTTCATTTCGGGACTATCTAGCCAAGTATGACAAGCAAGTAGCTCCCTTATTTCCAGGTTTGGCGCAGGGGATAGGGGAGGGGCAGAATAGATAGAAGGGACATCCTATTTTCCAATGCAGCAAACCTCCTAGAGGGGTAAAACCTCGTTCCTCCATGTGCCGTCATCATCAATTGCGAACGGAAATTACCAAAATGCGATCCCAATGTCTGCTGCCATCAGACAAACGACAGAGGCTGAGATGTCTACCATAGAATAACAAAATGTGCCAGGAGGCGGACTTGAACCGCCGACACGAGGATTTTCAGTCCTCTGCTCTACCAACTGAGCTATCCCGGCCTAGAAGTTTCTACTGCAGCCCTGCATAGAGCAGGGGGAGCAAACCTAGAGGATGCACTTCTCAAAGCGCGTATACCAGAATCACAGAACAGAGAACCTCTGTCAACTCAAAATTTCTTCGCCGTTCAGCAGCGGTCAAAAAGGATACCCAAGTCAGCGCGTAAAAGTTTCAAACCCTGGTCAGTGCGCTCCCTGTGAAAATATCTTTCAGCCGCTAAGCTTCTCACAGAGCGAGTTCCAGGAAACGGCGAAAAGATTTTTGAAAAAGGTGTTGACTTATACGGGGGAACCTTGCTACGTTAGTCAAGCCGAAAGAACGGAAAGCGAAAGCGAACCGAACCGAAAGCCACTGGACCTTGAAAAGTAAAAAAGTTTGAAAGCCAAGTAATCTCGTCAATAACTTACCATATTTCTTTAAGAAATTAAAGATTTGTGGACAAAAACGAAGATAAGTCTTGAACATGAAAATGTTTTCGATATGTCTGAACAGTTCGAATTCTTTAACGAGAGTTTGATCCTGGCTCA
>CASBPW010000267.1 GCA_949127685.1 Candidatus Sivonenia alaskensis PMM_0068
GAATACTATCTGGATGCCCTCAAAGAAGCGGAACAGAAATGGCAAATCCAATCGGCTACGGCTGATGCAGAATCTGTAGAAAAAGTCTTGTCCCAAGCTTCTGGGAATAAGGCTATTCCTAAGCTAAAGAGTATCCATCGTGCGCAGTCTAAACGCACAGAACGCCAGAAATTAGCTGTGCATACTGGTCAAATTTGGGTAGAGGAAGAGGCTGATGAAGAAGATGAAGAAGATTAAGTAGAAGCATGATGTATAGATTTTACTGATCGAGTTCGATAGGTATTTCTAGTTAGCAGACCCCCCTGTTTTCCTCCTTGACTGGGGTCAATTACAGCTCCAGTATTCTTTCATCAAGAGGGTTTATATTCCTTAAGCGAAATTGGCAACATCATAGGTAAACTTGGCATTCATCGGGAAGAGTGGCGAACAGAAAAAGGAAGAAAATAAGAAAACATGACCTTTTTATCGAGGCTTAAGTATGGGCATATTTTTTATAGCGGTTGTGCTGCAAAATTGATTGGCTAAGGCGTCCAGAGGTCCAAATTCTTGAACCAACTTAAGTCTCGATAGTCCAACGTCCATACGCTCGCCTCGGACCGTTGGGCTGTGACTACTACTGAAGCATCCTCTAAACTGTCTTTCCAGTCAGGCATCTGAAGGACAAGGTTGTAGATTTCCCGAAACGTTTTCATCTCCATTGGTATCACTAAGGTCTCTTCAATGCAGTTTGAGCTACTTTAGAAGACTGTTCCCGACATACAAACTTATAGACTTTGAACAGAATGGGCAAGGGAGTCAGAACCTCGTTAAATAAACCGGGCAGTTTGCCAAAACCAGCCTTGCATTGCTCGTGGTAATCGTCCTTGGCGGAAAACAGAGGAATGAGTGGGCCAGTATCTAGAACGAGTCGTTTCATCTTAGATGGTCTTCGTTGACCGATGCATCAGGCGGAGCATTTTCCACAATGCCTGCCAGTTCCAAGAGCCTCGAACCATTTTTGGGCCGTAATTTTTCCTCAAGAGCTACCTGTATCAGACTGGAGGGGTTTTGCTCTGGATGGTTCTTCAAGTATTCTTCAAGCTGGCCCCAGAGTTCGTCTGGAATGTATAACGTTCGTTTCATAGCTGCCTCGCTTATAGGTACAACCTATGTTGTACCTATATATTTTGGCATATCTGGCAAGATAGCAAGTGGGTGATCTGCTAGATCTCAAAGTCAAAAGTCTTATGTTTTGAGAAAATCGCTGATGGTATAGTTTTGAAGTTGTCGGTAGAGCGATGCACTGCACATAATTCTTAACCATAGAAGCGATAATCCACTTCAAAGCTTGTCATCGCTGGCTGAGGAAGAAGCCTTGCTCGTTATATCTAACCTGCAAGGACGAAACGGAGCAGTCTATCGTAGATTCAGCGACCCCGATAAATATTTGAAACAGCGTTAAAAAACAGAGCATTGCGTAAGAAATAAGTTCATCAAAAAAGGCAGTTAGCCTGTCTCAGGCTATCCTTAATATTTTGTTATTAAACAATCAGGATGGATGGAAGAGGCGTACAACGGGCAGAACCGTATAGTGCAATTTCTAATATCTGCGTTAGTCCTAAGCATATCAGCATTTACCTATCCAGACAGCATGATAAGTTATATCAATTTACTTTTTAAATGTTACAAACCTGACCCCTCCCAACCTCCCCTTGCCAAGGGGAGGTGATTAATCTATCGCAAATATTTATCAAATTGGTATGAGGCTTTCTGCTCTATCGAAGCTGCTATGGGATGAAGCCATAATAGGTACCATTAAAGTAATAAAAAAGCAAATTAGAAAATATTGGCGGCTTTAAAATCGCGCTAAATTGCGAGACTCAGCAACTTGATCTATGAAATCAATTACGGCTGTGGTTATAGCTTGTGGATATTTTAGGTCAGAGGATTGTATGTGGAGAAAACGAACGCTCACATCTTCGGCTAAAGCTTGGGCTAGGGCATGAGAATCGTTGTAATGGGCATAGGCCAATTCCAAATGAGGTCTTGCCCGCTCCAGCCGCTCCAGGGAAGGGAGACGGTTGCGCTTTACATGACAGTTAAAGGTTGAATCCGATGGAATAAGGTTCCAAAGTTCATTGATCGGATAAACAGAAAGGGGCATTAGATGGTCTATATCATACGCTTGTAGACTAATCATTTTTGCAGTCCAAGGGCAGATGAATTGTTTACCTTCCATCATCAGCAACTCAACTTGATTACGTTCCCAGGTTAAGGGCCTACGGTTATCCGGTCGGTCGGTTAATAGGCGGTAAACATCACCACGATCAATCGTAATTCCTGGCCCTTGATGCACATTCTCTGTAAATAAACACCACTCGTGAATACATAATGCTTCTACCCAAAGGGAAACATCCCGAAAGGTGCGCCAAAGAGCTGGTTCAAAAATTAGGCATAGCTCATCTCCTTCCACCCCCGGAAGCGGAATTACGTTACGCGGAGCATCATAAACATGAGAATTATCAGCAACTCGATAAACTGTTTCTTTCATAGATTTTGTAGGCAAGTAGATCATATTACTAAGCTGGCTGCACCTGGTAGGACGTGAAAACACTCCCCACTTGCCGGGACCAGCATGACAAATCGGATTTTCCAGCGCCTTACAGATGGACTTAATTGCCCTCTCATAAGCTGTGAGAAAAGCTAGTGAATATGTGCGCCGCTTCCGCAGTACACGCAGCTCATTAATTACAAAAAACCCATCGGCGGGCCGTGAGATTCCTCCTGAGAACTTCTCCCAGTCTTGCCGAAAAGCAGTCAGGTCATCCCGGAAGGCTATATCATTGCGCAACTCGCTTCTTGCTCCTTGCAAAATTGGCTTACTCCCCTCCACAAAAGGCCAATAATACGCGATCCAAAATTCAGCCAGCCTACGTAGGGGAACCGCAACACACTGGTCATAATTGCGCAAATCAGGAAAAGCCAAAACCACATCATTGATAGCCCTGAGCAAAGCGATTTTGTAGCTCGTTCGCTTTGAGTCATGTTTGAGAATGGTACTGATTACTTTCCCTGGCGAAATAGGAGTCACACTATACGCTCTTGTGGAAATAGCCCTTGGCTAGAAATGGTTCTCTGACATGAAAGTCCCATATCTTATCTGATAACAAACTTGCTCTATAGCTAGAAGCATACCCAGTCTATGGAGTTATTTGCACAACCTCTCGAAAAGGTATATTCCAGGGATTGTAGGTGTCTTGGGCTTGATGTCTTGAAAAGATAGAATATGGTATTCGACAAAAGCTGATTTCTTTGTCAGCCTTTGTTTCATCTCAAACCTTCTAGGTGTACAAAGTTCTAGGAGTTTTTGAGGATCACACATAAGATTTCGGCTGCGCCTGCCGGACAAGGCGGAGGGGTCTAATGGTTTAGAATAGGCTTCTAGCTTTACCTCATTCCTATGACTCTGAACCTTGTGACTCTTGTTGGCCGTGCCGGAAGCGACCCGGAAATGAAATATTTTGAATCCGGTTCGGTGAAATGTTCCTTTTCTCTCGCCGTAAACCGCAATACTAAAAAGGATGAGCAGCCGGATTGGTTCACCTTAGAGATGTGGAGCCGAACAGCAGAAGTGGCGGGAGAGTACGTGCGCAAAGGCTCTCTCATTGGGATCACAGGCGCTTTGAACATGCAGCGCTGGAATGACCGAACCAGTGGGGAAGCCAGGGAGCGACCTGTGATTAAGGTAGAGCGTCTGGAACTATTGGGTAGCCGCAAGGAAGGCGGCGGTGGGGATGATAGTTCTATGCCCAGCCCAGATATGGATGATTTCTAGCCACCACCAACTACGGTGACAATCTCGAATACATCCCCCGCCTTTACCTGAGTTGCGGCCCAATCTTGGCGATGGAGAATATCTCGGTTGTATTCGATGACAACCAATTGGGGTGGAAAAGCGAGTTGTTCAAGCAGTCCCAATACCGTCGTCGATTCAGGACATTCGTGGGATTCACCATTAACCTTGAGGCTGACCATGGAGCTTCTCTAAAAACTGTTGGGTAGTGTGCTTGGGGTCGGGAGCATTCATGATAGCGCGGACGACAGCGACTCTCGTTCCTCCCGCTTGGAGCACCTTATCTATATTTTCCAAGTCAAGACCGCCAATCGCAAATCCAGGTAAAGGGATCTGTTCCGCACAGTAGCGCACGTATTCCAAGCCGACGGGTTCTCTTCCTGCTTTGGTTGGGGTTGCATAGACAGGCCCCACCCCGATATAGTCTGCTCCCTCGGCCAGGGCTGCCATCGCTTCCGTTGGACGATGAGTCGAGCGCCCAATCACAGCATCGGCACCCAGGATGCGGCGGGCCAAGGCCACTCCCGCATCTTCCTGCCCGACATGCACCCCATCACATTCCAGGGCCAGGGCCAAATCTGGTCGGTCATTAAGAATAAATAGGGCTCTGTGGTCGGTGCAGAGCTTTCTAAGGGCTCGTCCCAAACGCATAATTTCACTATCGCTACTGGTTTTTTCTCTGAGCTGAACAAGGCGGAGGCCGCCGAGCAAAGCTTGTTCGACTACTTCCACTAAATTGGGGTGAGGAGAAGTCACCAGATATAAACGGCATTGCGTAAAGACCTGCTGGGCCGTAGACATGGATTGGTTGAATATCTGTTCTAGGGTGTACACCCGATAACGTAGATTTTTGATATGGGCAGTGAACGAAGCATCATAGAGTTTGCCATACTCTTCCAGCACTCTGAGGGCTTCTTGGGTGCGCACAAAGTTAGCGCGGACTACCCCGGTGAGACTAGAGCGTTTTTCTTCATCGGGATGAGAAAGGGAAGTGCCTGGATCTTCAGGCGTATTGCGACTCTGGCAGATAGTCGGAGATTGCAAAGCTGCCAACTCATGGCGCAGAGACTTGCACTGATCCACCAATTTCCCATTTTCTAAGGCAAATCGAGCCCACTCTTCCACCACACGGATACCTTCACGAGCACGGTCTAGGTTGGCGTCGAGAATACGTAGTAGGGCCTTTTCGGGGACTAAAGAAGACAACGTACAGTCCTTTTTTATCGCATAGTATTCAAATTAACCCAAATTCCGGCACTAAGAGACTCAATATCTATGCGTTAACAGGACGCTAAAGGCTCTGAAGCTTTTGCTAAGGAGTTGAGCTAAGTAAACAGGTATGAATCTATTTTAAGACAAACGACATCAACTCATTTCATTCAATGAAAGACTTACGCAGAGAGTATTTTGACATCTAAACTACCTATTTATCTGATAACATAAATTCCATTAGTATCTTTCTAACTCTGTCGTAAAACCCTGTGAGGATTTTATGCGTATCCGTTCCTTTATCGTTTCTTCTTTGGCCCTTAGTTTCTCGCTTGGAATTTCAATCATACCCGTGCCTCACATGGGCTTGGAACATTTTCAGCAAGTACAGGCGCAAGCTGCGACCACCCTTTATGTAGACGCGGCAAAAGGGAATAGTGCTGGCCCAGGCAATGCCCAAGCTCCTTTTAAAACGATTACAGCTGCGCTCCAAGCGGCTGTTCCCGGCACCGTGATTCAAGTGCAACCAGGAAAATATGATGAAGCGAACGGTGAGGTATTCCCGTTGGTTATCCCTTCTGGCGTTACGCTCCAAGGCAATGTGGACAATCGCGGCAAAGACACCTTGATACTGGGTGGTGGTAAATTCCTGAGTCCCACAGTTGCTGGACAAATTGTTGGCATCGTCCCTCAGAAAGGAACAACCGTTCAAGGCTTGACCATTTCCAACCCCCAAAAAAGAGGCTATGGCATCTGGGTTGAAGGGACAGACCCCACTATTCATCGCAATACCTTCACCGGCTCAGGGAATGACGGCATTATGGAGACGGGTGCAGCCTCAGGTAAAATCACCAACAATATCTTCTACAAAAATCCTTCGGATGGAATCACGCTGCTGCGCACGGCCAGTCCTTTAATTGAAGGCAATGTTTTTGAAGACACCGGATTTGCGATCAATATCGACGAGAAGAGTAGTCCTCTCGTCAAAGATAACGTAATAATCAACAATGCTGATGGGATTGTGATCCTTGGCAAAGCGACACCTACGCTTCGGGGCAACCACTTTGAGCGCAACCGCCGCAGTGCAATTGCCATTGTCGGAGAAGCACAGCCTAATTTGGGCACGGCTTCAGAACGGGGTGGGAACTACTTCCATAAAAATCTCAAGTCAGACATTAACAATGCCACCCGTCCTCAAATATCTATAGGGGCAATGGGCAACGAGCACACCGCCAAACCGAAGTACTTGGGCAATGTTCAGGGTGATAATGCACCTGTGGCAAAGGTTAAGAGTACTCCTACCCTGCCTTCGGCTTCTGTAGTGGTTCCAACTCCCGCTAAATCGACGGCTACGGCTTCTCCTAGCTCACCCAGCCAGAAGACGCTACCGCCCGCGCCGCCCAGTCAGATCCCTCTAGTCCCACCACAAACATCATCTCCTCCTCCTCTTCCTCCAGTCATTCCAAAACCGCTCCCTCCTAGAAATTTGCAGACCCCAGCGGCTAAGCCCCTGCCTCCTGCGCCCGTGGCGACTCCTCCTTCCCGACAGTCTGAACTATCGACAGGAACTTTCCCCCCTCCAGCCCCAGCGAACAAGCCGCTTCCTCCACAGTTTGGAAACACTCAAGTCCGCCCGTCTCCACCTCAACCAACGGTCCAAACAATCCAGCCAACAATTTTGAAGCCGCTGCCTCCTGAGCCCGTGGCGACTCCTCCTTCCCGACAGTCTGAACTAACGAAAGGAACTTTCGCCCCACCTTCAGCCCCAGCCAACAAGCCGCTTCCTCCACAGTTTGAAAACACTCAAGTCCGTCCATCTCCACCCCAACCAATGGTCCAGACAAACATTAATAAGCCGTTGCCTTCCAAGCCTGAGGTTGCTCCAGTCCAGCAGTCTTCTCTAGGAACGCGGAAATATAGGGTTTTGATCACCGATGCTTCCCCTGACTTGAGGAAACTCAAGCAAATTGTGAAAAACCCTTTTCACCGGGAATATGAAGGGCGCACAGTGCTCCAGGTCGGTGTATTTTCTTCTGAATCAAGTGCCAAGCAGGTCATTAGACAACTTAATGCTCAAGGCTTTAAGGCCATTGTGACCCGAGCTTAATCCTTCATTAGAGCCCCAGCCAAAAACCGTTCCATATGGTTGGGTGACACCTGCTTGCTCATCAAAAGCTTTTTGGTAGAGCTTTGGGTCTCTGTGTGGTATCGGTCCAGAGAGTCATCCGTTCGTCACAAAGATGACTAGAACAGAGAGATACTCAGTATCTCGATAAAATTAGTCAATGAAAATCTATGAGTTTATTTGGAACCAGGATCGCATTGACCATATCGCACGGCACAGTGTGGAATCTGAAGAGGTTGAGGAAGCCTGTTTTGGAGTGGCCTTAGTTCTACGTGCAAAGTCTGCAGGGGAAAATCCCGTCTACTATGTACTTAGTCAAACTGAAGCTGGCCGATACTTATTTTGTGTTGTAATCCAATTCCCTGAGGGTAAAGGGTATCCGGTGACAGCACGACCCATGACCGATAAAGAAAAACAGCGATACCAACAATGGAAAAACCGATGAGTACTCAAAAAATTCCACAAACTGATTCTGTGCAAGAGTTAGCTCAGTTCTGGGATGCTCATGACCTTACCGACTTTGAAGACCAGTTGGAAGAGATTACAGAGCCTGTTTTTGAACGAGAAGCTGTGGTACGAGTCCGCTTACAACCTAAAGAAGTAGAAGCAGTTAAAGAAGTTGCAAGGTTGAGAGGGATCGATTACTTAGATCTGATCCGGGAATGGGTTCTGGAGAAAGTTCATACAGCGTAATTATTTGGTAGCGGGTTTAACCTCGCGCTGCAGAGGGCGAGCTAGGGAATGCTGGAGTAATACTAAGATTATGTGCAGGGTTCTCTGACGATAGATAATGTTATGAATCTCCTTCACACTCCTACCCAACCGGCATGGCTCACCCAAGCGCTGAGTCATCTAGATTTGATCCTTTTGGACCATGCCCAGTGTGAAAAAAAAGCGGCGGGTACCGCGATGCGCTATCTCTTTCAGTATCCCAATCACCAAATTTTGGTGGAGGCGCTGACAACGCTGGCGCGGGAAGAATTGCAACATTTTCAGATGGTCAATCGCCACTTAGACCGTCGAGGGGTGGTGTGGAAAACCCTTAAACCAGCCCCTTATGGAAACTATCTCAAACAGGCGATCCGCACTCAAGAACCTGATCGCCTATTGGATTCCATGCTGATTTCCTGCTTGATCGAAGCACGTAGCCATGAGCGATTAGAACTTTTAGCCAAACACTGTCCAGACCAGGAGTTGCAGGACTTTTATGCTTTTTTGGGTATTGCTGAAGAACGCCATAAGCATCTTTACCTAGACCTTGCCTATGAATACTACGCAGCCGCGCAGGTAGAGCAAAGACTCCATGAACTCAGCCAAAAAGAGAGCGATATTCTACAAACGCTTTATCCAGAGCCAAGGGTTCATAGTTGAGTGATGAAAAAAGCAGCGACATTTTCTATCGCTGCTTCTCAAAATCTACTTAAACAAACCCTAATTAACCCATTTCTTTGCCATCACTTCAGCCAAGTCTACAACGCGCTGAGAGTAGCCCCACTCGTTGTCGTACCAAGAGATAACTTTCACCATGTTTCCATCCATAACCATGGTCAATTCGGCATCTATAATAGATGACTCATCGGTTACACGATAATCAATAGAAACGAGAGGCTCTTCAGAAACTCTGAGAATACCTTTGAGTGGACCTTCAGCGGCTTCTTTTAAAGCAAGATTCACCTGTTCTGCAATCACATTCTTTTCTAGCTTGGCTACAAAATCCACCACCGAAACATTAGGGGTGGGAACTCGGAAGGCTAGACCATTGAGTTTACCCTTCAGCGCAGGGATGACCAAACCGACGGCTTTAGCGGCACCCGTACTGGTAGGAACAATGCTTACTGCCGCAGCCCGAGCCCGGCGCAAATCGCGGTGGCTGGCATCTAGAATTCTCTGGTCTCCAGTGTAGGAGTGAATGGTTGTCATCATACCGGTGACCACCCCGAAGTTGTCATGGAGGACTTTCACAATTGGAGCCAGACAGTTCGTCGTACAAGAGGCGTTGGAAATAATTACTTTGTCGTGGGTGTATTCATGGTCATTTACGCCCATAACAAACATCCCGTCATCATTCTTTCCGGGAGCGGTGATCATGACTTTCTTGGCTCCAGCCTCAAGGTGCTTGGAAGCGCCTTCGCGAGTGACGAAGACCCCTGTAGATTCGATAACCAAGTCAATTCCTAAAGCGCCCCAGGGCAGATTGGCAGGATTGCGGTCTGAAAAACATTTGATCACATGTCCATCTGCGGTGATCGAGTTGTCATCATATTCAACTTTGCCTACATACTTGCCCAGCATGGAATCATAACGAATCAGGTGGGCATTGGTATGTGGGTCTGAAGTATCGTTGATAGCGACTACTTCAATGCCGGATGTTTCACGGCCCAACCAACAACGCAAGAAATTCCGCCCAATTCGGCCAAAACCATTGATAGCTACTTTAATTGTCATGGGGATCTGCCCTACCTTCCTAACCATGGATGCGCCCTTCATCATATCGTAGAAGCGGCAATCTATAAGGCAGCCCCCTTTACCTCTATGGTGATTTTTCCTACCCACTCTGATAGCGCTCCCAGCACCCCTATAGGGGTGGTCCTATACACTCCGGAGATCCCCCCGAATACAGGCAATATTGCCCGGACCTGCGCAGCTACCGGCACTAAACTGCATCTTATTGAACCTCTGGGCTTTAAGCTTTCTGACCGACATCTCAAGCGGGCGGGTTTGGATTACTGGGATGCGGTTGACCTAACCTGCCATCGAGATTGGCAAACTTTTTTAGATCAGACTCAGCCCCAACGCATTATTTGTTTTAGCGCCCATGCGCAGGTTTCCTATAGAAATTTTTGTTATCAGCCGGGGGATTGGCTACTCTTTGGTTCTGAAACCCAGGGATTACCCCTCGAAATCCGCGAAAATCATCCCCAGGTGGTGATTCCTACCTACACAACGGTCCGCAGTTTGAACTTAGCAGTCAGTGTCGGGATTGGTCTTTACGAAGCGTTGGGGCAGCTGAAGGCATTACAATAGACTTTACTAAGTTTCTTAACGGAATATGGCCCAAGACCTCTACAGCCTCCTGGGTGTCAGCCGCGGCGCCGACAAGGAAGAAATCAAACAAGCTTACCGCAAGTTGGCTCGCAAACTGCATCCGGATATCAACAAAGAACCTGGAGCCGAAGAGCGTTTCAAAGAAATCAACCGCGCCTATGAGGTGCTGTCTGATGAGCAGACTCGTGCCCGCTATGACCGCTTTGGGGAGCAAGGGATTGGTACTTCCGCCGCCTCTGCTGGGGGAGATTATGGGGGAGGGGTTGGTGATTTTGGTGATTTCTCTGACCTCTTCGAAGCTTTTGGCAGCATGTTTGGCGGCGGTTTTGGTGGTGCTGGAGGGCGCAGGGCTGGAGGTCCTCAGCGGGGAGACGACCGCCGCGTGGATGTGGTCCTGAGTTTTACCGAATCTGTTTTTGGGGTTGAAAAAGATTTAGACGTCCAGACCTTGCAGAGCTGTGGTACGTGTCAAGGGAGCGGAGCTAAACCAGGAACGAAGCCTTCTACCTGTGGCACCTGCGCTGGGGCTGGTCAGGTGCGACAGGCTACCCGTACTCCCTTTGGGACCTTCACTCAAGTCGCCACCTGTCCAGAATGTCGTGGATCTGGTCAAGTCGTAACGAATCCCTGTGCGGATTGTGGGGGCAAAGGCCGCAAAGTCGAACGCAGGAATATCGAAATTCAGGTGCCTTGTGGCGTGGACAATAACACCCGACTCCGAGTCGGTAGCAAGGGTGATATCGGCGTCAAAGGAGGCCCCGCTGGAGATCTCTACGTTTTCATTGCCGTTGAGCAAGACTCATATTTCAAAAGAGATGGCCAAAATCTCTACTCAGAGGTAGAAGTAAGCTATTTGCAGGCGATTCTCGGCAGTAAAATCAAGGTGAAGGTCCTGGACTTTGAACAGAGAAATATCCAGGAAAAAGAGATTGATGTGGCAGCAGGGACCCAGCCAGGTAAAGTGATCACCTTAGAAAAACAGGGAGTGCCTAGACCGGGTAATCCGATGAAACGCGGAGACCACCTGATCACACTCAAGGTAGCCATTCCCCAGAAAGTTAGCCGCGAGGAACGGGATCTATTAGAAAAACTGGCTCATTTGCATGGGGAGAAAGTCAAAAAAGATGGCATAGAGGGATTCTTTAGCAACCTTTTTGGGCATAGTAACGGCGGGGATCAGAAATAGGCCTAGGTCTTGACCAAAGACACCAGAATATGCGATGCTCCCCGAGTATCTTTATATAAGTGTTTGAGGGGTAATGGGCCGTCGCATCCCGGAACCTTACACCGTGGTCATCACACGGACAGGCAAGCCATCTATCCAGTGGTCTGTTTGGCCTGCGACCCTACTGGTTGGCGTTGTGCTGGTCTCTGGATGGGTTGGTATTGCCCTCTATCGTTTCTACACTCATGCCATAGAAGCTGCTCGCGGGGATGGCCAAATCCTCACAGAACAAGCCAGTGATTTGCTTGAGCGCGTCGATACCCTTGAGGCTGAACTGAAAGACCTCACGAAACGAGCAGGGATTAAAGAAGAAAAAATACCCAAACGTTCTACGGCAGATCAAGGAGGAATAGCCATAGAACCGAGTGCCGAGGAACTTTTAGAGGCTACCCATGAACGCCTCGTAGCTCTTGCTTCCTTCAAACAAAAAGTGATGCCCACCGTTGGGGAATTTGTAGCGCGCCGAGATGCCCGTCCCGGTGGAATGCCCCTCTTAACTTCTGTGCGTTTTTCTTCCTACTACGGGCTGCGTCCTAATCCCTTTGGCAGTAGCTACGAATTCCATCCTGGTATCGATATGGCTGTGGCCTATGGTACGCCTATTTATGCAACAGCTCCCGGCACTGTGCTGGAAGCTAATTTTGCGGGAGGCTACGGAAACCGTGTGCTTATCGATCACGGCTATGAGCTGAAGACCCTCTACGGGCACATGTCTAAGATGGCCGTTACTGCGGGGACTCGGGTGAAACGCGGTCAACTTATTGGTTACGTGGGAAGTACAGGGCGTTCAAGCGGTCCTCATCTGCACTACGGGGTCTATTTTCAGGGAAAAACAGTAGACCCGAAACCATACCTCCCTTCAGCGGAATGAGATACTTCGAGCCAAATTAAGATTTAGCGCCCGCATGGAGGGAAATCTGATTAGCCATGCCTTGGATATGGCTACTGAGGAAACTTTTCACGGATCTATGATCCCCATTGGAGTTTCTAAACTCCAAATCACCAGAAACCTCAGAGATCCCAGAAATACGAAAGCAGCCCAGCAGAAGGCGAAGGCTGCATTCGGATAAGGACGAATTAGAGTTTGCTGCCATTGACTAAACCAGCAGACTCATCAGGCCGTTTCGTAATCACCTGGTCAATCAGGCCATACTCTTTCGATTCCTCCGCCGACATGAAGAAATCCCGGTCCGTATCCCGTTCAAGGCGCTCTATGGGCTGACCTGTATGTTCCGCAAGCAACTTGTTAATCAAGCTCTTGGCATACAGAATTTCCTTGGCCATAATTTGGACATCAGTCGCTTGTCCTTGGGCTCCCCCTAAGGGCTGGTGAATCATAATCCGAGCATTGGGCAGAGATAGACGCTTGCCTTTCTCCCCCGCAGACAACAAGAATGCCCCCATAGAAGCGGCCAACCCCAAACAGATGGTCGATACCTTCGGGCGGATGTGCTTCATGGTGTCATAAATGGCCATCCCTGCTGAGATAGAGCCACCGGGAGAATTGATATAGAGGGAAATATCTTTGTCTGGGTCTTCGGATTCTAAGAAGAGCAACTGGGCGACGACTAAGTTGGCGACCATGTCATCGACGGGGGTGCCCATGTAGATAATCCGTTCACGCAAGAGCCTAGAAAAGATATCAAAGGACTTTTCACCACGGGAGGACTGCTCAATTACAGTCGGGATGATACTCTGAATATTGAAATTGGTGGACATTTTACTACTTAGATGATCATTCATCATTTCCGCGCTCTCCAAAAATAGCAAAATCTCAGTAAGCTCTGCTTAGGTTGAATATATACACTCTAACGTAAATCTTTCTTTCAGACACCCGTAAAAAGGTGTCAAATTAGTTTGATTAAGGGTTGCAGTAATCTATAGTCCGCACACATAGTCCATACTTTGATTTTTGGTAGCACAAATCAATCCTAATAAAACAATGAAACTTAAAATTTAAGCAATAATCAAAAAATCAATCTCTATAGATAGCGGAGGTTATGATGCCACGAGGTGGGAAACGTCTAGGGGCAGGGCGTCCTAAAGGTAGCAGCAAGTATAAGGAACCTACCAAGATGGCGCGTATCCCAGCGAGTTTAGCCAATGAAATAGTCAAACTCGCTGCCCATGGGCATCAACCGGTAGTCGCTGATGTTCAAGTATTGGAAGGGGCTTTGAGCTCTTTTGAAAATAGTTTGAAAAAAATACAAAACCTAAAGCAAAACCACGAGCTGGCAGAGGCTATGGATGAAATTCAACAAGGGATTGATCGCATCAGAGAAATCCTTGGTATTGATATCCCTATGCAGATATCTGTAAATCAACAAGAGCAGGCTGTTGTTTTTGAAACGACCAGTACTTACTCAGAGCGACACATACTAAGTCTGAATCGGGGTCTATTCAGTAC
>CASBPW010000268.1 GCA_949127685.1 Candidatus Sivonenia alaskensis PMM_0068
TAAGGGACTCTTTTATTGAGAATTTAAACGCGCAAATCCCTTCTTTTTTGTTAGCAATTCTCATTAAGCTTTTGACTTCAAAATTCATACTACAAAAAGCACAAATTTATTACGCTCCCAGTCCATATTTGGCTCTGACGACCCCTATACAATCCTCGGCTTTCCGCCAACCTTCAAGACAGTGGTACCTTTGCGGAAATACAAAAAAGTGTCAAGTCAATTTCAAGGTCAGCAGGCGGCTTAGGCGACTCTGGTGACCACTACCCGGTTGGGTCGTTCATTGGATACGTTCCCATTTCTTTGGTGGTAGCTTCCCTAGCATTGGGTCTAAACAGAGTATCCATATGGCCACGACAACCCAGTGAATAAACGAGATCGTCCAGAGAGAACCCGTCAGCCAATAGCAGATAGTACAGGTTAAACCTAGTAGGGCGGTTAAACCTAAAAAAACGGGTTGAAAAAAGGTCGGATTTCCTGCTTTGTAAAGAGTCAGGGCATTCAGCGGATGGTAAAGACTAAAGAGAGCTAAACTCAACATTGCCCAAGCCAAGGATATGACAGGAGAGATAAGTTCGTTAGGGTAGGGTAACAAGATCACGCGAAAGACCAGTTCTTCTAACAGTGCCGGACACAGAAATAGAAAACCTAGGATTTTGACGACCTGAATCGGTTTTTGTTTGATAGGTCGCCATTGTAAAAAGCCTGATTTTACTCCAATCGGAAGAGCAATCGCGCCATAGGCTAATAGCAATAAACCTGTAATGCCCCAATCCTGGCGATTGGGTAGAAGAATTATAGAGGCAACGAGGCGGCGCAAGCTAAGAGAAAGAATCGGCACCTCTCCAAAGAGAGGGGTCGGCGCAACAGGAAGTATCTCTGGCATGGAACCGCCTACTTGATTGGTGCGCAAGAACCAAAGCTTTGCTCCCTGTTCTAGAAAAGTGGTGCTGATGATGTCATGAGCAGTGCGGGGTAACATCGATTGCCAACTCAGGAGGGCATTGGCGACGGTATCTTGTTGGATGAAAGGATACCGTTGGTGGTCTTTGATTCCCGCTAAAATTTTCGCATTTTGCTGCCAATCCGCACGGATTACCCCCCTGGGGGTTAAAACTTGATAAAGGCGATCACCAAGTTGCACTAATTTTTGAAAGCGTCGGGTTTGAGGGTCATCGGGATGATTTTTCAACCATTCAGCAATTTTTGGATTCGTCTCAATCTGGTTTTTGAGCGTTTCAATGGTGATGTAAAGGGCTTGATTGGAGTCCTGAACACAGGAAGCCGCCGGGGACACACTGGAATCTCCCGTTCCATCCCCAGTCCGGTAGCGGGCCATCATAACTTCTAGTTGCCGTGAAAATTCTGTTAAGGGAGATAGGGAAATGCCCCCAAAATTGTAATCCTTAAGCACATCTAATTTGAGCATCACATTGGAAATGGGGCGAGAATTGAGCCAGCCTCGCTCTAAGTTACCCGTATAGTTCGCCCAGCTTTGACTTCCCGATAGGATGCCCTGGGGATTATGGGCATAGACCTGATAGTAGGTGATGTCCCATTGCAGTTCCTGGGTAAAGGGGTCGCGTACCACCTGGAAGAGAAAGTAGGCAAAGTGCCCTGTCACCGTTCCCGCTTCAGTGGATTCGCCTTTTTCTCCCCCAATCCCTCCAAATAGGTGAATCCCTATACCGCGCTCACCTTCTTTCCAGTCTGCCAAGGCTACTTCCGGGGAATCCGGTTGCGGATCTAGCAAAACCCGTTGGGCTGTTCCTTTGCGGGCGGGGGTATCTTTCCAGTTACCGTGAGCAATGTAATCCGAACCCGACCCTAGTCTAACCACCCTCTCCGTGGGCTGAAGTTGAAACAGCGATCGCGGGCGGAGTGCTTGTACCGTAAATAGGCCGTCTTTACCTTGTGCACCATAGATATACCACCCAGCTTTGCCCTCGGTTGAATCGGCTAAGAGTCGAGGGGTAGAAATAAACCGATCGCCGGATACCAACGGTTGTTGGGGAATCCGAATTACTTCTTCAACACCGTCAAATTGGCTTGTTTGGAGATTGTAGTGTTTAACGCGCACTAATTCACTGGGACAGGGAAGGGAACCCGGACAATTCGCGGGGATATCAGTTTTAGATTTTGCCGGAGCTTCTCCAAGGATTTTCACTAAGCCCACAGAACGCCCTGTCACCATCAAAGGCATTTTCTCAACTCGGATTGTCGGCTGCTTCTGACTTTTGCCTGTGACTTGAGCTTGTTTAAAACTGACTGACACATCATCTTCCGGTCTAGCACCCGCTAGGGCTTGCAGAGGACCCACTCGGGAACGACCATTGAGACGAAGGGGGACTAGATTGCCTTGCTGTTCACTTTTTTGGGCGGCGGCGGTGAATTGAATATCCGTCGTCACCAGTTGCAAGTAGCGATCGCGCAATGGCGATGGTTGCCATCCCAAACGAACCTTTTGTCCCACCAAATCCTGTTGATCGGGGGGAGCCTGATAGATTTCTAACCATGCCCAATCCTTATCAGGCAGAGTCTTTTGTTGAAATTCTTCGGGTTTCGGTAAAATGAGACGACCTACCCAATTGTCTATCGGTCGGTACAGTTTTGGGTCAAGAGTTTGTTTAACGGAGAAA
>CASBPW010000269.1 GCA_949127685.1 Candidatus Sivonenia alaskensis PMM_0068
GTACAAAGAGGAAAAACAAGCCAAAACTGCCATGAATATCAATGATGCCTTCCATTTTTGGCCATAGAAATTTTCCAAGCCTTCCGTCATAGGTGTTGTATACCCAAAATCCGGTGAGTAAGGAGGACAGGATTAAAAGGGTATTCAGGCTATGCAGCAGGCGCAGTAAAACAGGCTGATAAACATGAGGAGAAGACAACAGATTCTCTCCGGGGCGGGATCTTGATATTCCTACCGATATTCTTGGCGCTGGATATCTGTCAAGCGGGCTTCAGGACGGAGGAAACGGTCCATCTGTTGTTCGAAGAAAGCCCGGTTTGCCTGAAGATGTTTCGGATTTGGGTCATCTAGAGGATAGAGCAAAGCTTGTCGTAAAGCCTGAATGACGGCTGAAGTGACGCAGAACATGGACCGCTGAAAACTAACGCCAAGCTGAATCAACATATCGCTTTCACCCCGGCAATGCTTTTGGTAGTACTCGACCAGGTACGGCGGTAAGAAGTGGAGCATGTCTTGCATGAGTAAGGTTGGTGGAATGCCTGCGGTTCCTACCGGAAAGACATCTGCATAGAGAATTCCATAATGAAAATCTTTCTGTTCCGGCGGAACCTGTTTAGCTTGAGCATTGTAGGATTTGGTCCCGCGAAAAGGGGCCGTGCGGTAGAAGACCGCTTCCACATAGGGAAGAGCTGCTTCGTAGAGCCACATGAAACCCTTCGATTTGGGGATGATTTCGTAGCATTCACCCCGAATATAGACATGGTGATAAATAGGACGGCCTGCTATGGCAAAAATGCCATTCACCAGAAAATTCATCGCCTCAGGGACGCTCGTCATCTTTCCCTCATCATAGAGGTCTGACATCTCAAAGAAAACGGGAGCCATGATTTCCCAGAATAAGCCCAGGTTGCTGTAGTAGGACATTTGACGGCATTGTTCGAGAAATAAATCTGGAAACATTTGATGAATGCCTAGCATGACCGGATTGCCTTTGAAATAAGCTTTAATCGCCCGGTCCGCATTTGCTTTATATTCTTCCGAATCCAAATAAGGGTCGAATTGGCCTCCCATTCCCCGGTGCCAAAGCATAGCCCGCATACACATTTCGGCAAATTCCATATTGATGCGGTCGTGCCAGAGATGGTGAAATAGACGGGGCATCTTAAATGTTTCCCCCCGCTGCATAAAGGCTAAAAGTTCTGGATGGGCTGTGGCTTCTCCCCGCCAAATCCGTAGATCTGCATCATCCCCGGCATAGTGATTGTGCAGATCCAGATACTCTTTGGGCAGGAAGTACTTAAAGAAAGGAAGGGGGTTCAAAAACTCACGCTCGGCGATATATAGAAGGTCACGCCAGTAGAAATCCATTGGGACCGCATAGGCTTTGTACAAACCGATGATTTGCATCAGATTTTCTGGAGTGTCCGGAAGCATAGCTCCTCCTGCTTCCAGTCGGTGAATCACTTCTGCATAAGGATGGCTAGAAGGGGGAAGTTTGGCTTTAGTCTCTGTACTAACCATAGCGGCATGTACCTCTGTAGAAATAACGGGTTATCGAGCAGGGGACTTGTTAGGCTGTAGGCCGTTCGTAGAATCGGCATCCATCAACTTATGGAAAGCCAAGGATGCTTCTCCCCTCGGCATTGGGGGGCCAGGGGGAGCACTTTTGTGCGGTACAACAGTGACCATGACATGGGTGGTTGGTTCACTCCAGTGGGTGAGCCAATTCGGTTGAATGCCCAAAAGGAGCGTCAAGGCTGAAAGAATCAGTGCAGGAGTCCGTTCTGACCACTGGACACGAGGATAGTAGGCCGTGGCGTTATCCAATTTACCAAAGCAAGTACGGTTGATCAGGGTTACAAAGTAGACTGCGGTTAAGCCGCTACAGATGATACATACCAGCGTTGGGATCGGAAAGGCGGAAAAGCTGCCTTGGAGAATCAAAAATTCGGCCACGAAGCCTACCAGACCAGGAATTCCGGCGCTCGCCATCCCTCCTAGCACCAAAAGACTACTCATCAGGGGTAGGCCCCGGATCGGATTCATCAAACCATTGAGCGAATCCAAATCACGGGTGCCAACTTTGGCTTCGATGACGCCAATCAGATGGAACAGCAAGGCCAGGATAATCCCATGACTGACCATCTGCAGGACTACCCCTAGCAAACTAAGGGGGGTCGCTGCCGCCGCGCCCAGGAGGATGTAGCCCATGTGCCCGATAGAACTATAGGCGACCATCCGTTTGATATCTTTTTGGGCAATCGCAGCGAGGGCGCCATAGACAGCAGTAATCGCTCCGATAATGGCAAGCCCAGGAGCTACGATCGCCCAGGTATCAGGAAATAGCCCCAACCCAAACCGGATGAGACCGTAGGTTCCCAGCTTGGCTAAGACCCCGCCCAAAAGAATCGCAATCGGTGGTGAAGCTGCAACATAGGCATCGGGTAACCAGGTATGTAGAGGAATCAGCGGCATTTTGATCCCAAATCCTACCAGCAACACGGTCAATAGGATCAGTTGTGTCGTTTGCGATAACCCTTGCGCGGCCTGGGGATTGTAGGCAAAACTGCCCGAAGAACTGAGTAGGGCAATGCTCAGAAAGGCTGCAAAAATTAAGATCCCAGAAATTGCGGTATAAATCAGGAACTTCATGGAAGCATAGCCCTGCTTCTCTGAACTACCCCAAATAGCAATTAACAGATAAAGAGGAATAAGCAGCAGTTCATAAAATAGGAAAAACAGCAATAAATTCTGAGCAATAAAGGCACCGGTCATCCCTGCATTAGTTAACAAAATCAGGGAGTAATAAAGTCGGGGGCGTTCCCCAGAATAGGCGACGCTATAAACGGCAATCCAGGTGAGTAGGGCATTTAGCCCAAGCAGCGGTAAGGATAGGCCATCAACACCGAGGCTATAGTCTAGACCTACAATTCGAATCCAGGGCATAAACTCCGTAAACTGCATCCCTGTGACCGCAGGATTAAATTGGCTAAATAGCCAAATAGTCCATAATCCAAGGAAACTAATGATTACTAGAGTCATCTGGCGAATTTGAGCCGCCGTACTTTTACCAGACAGAAGTCCAATAAAAAGAGCACTAATGATAGGAAC
>CASBPW010000270.1 GCA_949127685.1 Candidatus Sivonenia alaskensis PMM_0068
TAAATAAAGGTCCATATCTGCCAGAGGCTGTGACTATTTTGGATGATGTCTTGACTCGTATGCAGGCCCATCAGTTAAAAAAAACGCCTCAACTGCGGGCTTTACATTCTTGGTAAAAGTAGGGTGCGATTTAGAAAGTCGAGCGTTAAAAGTAAATCATCCCCTGTGCGTGGAGAGTTATCTCTCCCTATGGAATCTAGCTCGTTGTCCCCACGAAAAGAGTAAGGAAATGCAACAAATTACTATGCTTTATAGTATGCGTTTTAGAATAGGAAGCCTAACAAGAATTAGCAACAAAAAACTGGGGATGTAAGCATTTTAATACTGACGCAGAACAGGTGATCGCCACTAGGATGCAAAACGACCTGGCTTAACCTGAGTTTTACCACCACAGTCCAAAATAGTAACGCGCGGCGATCAGGGTAGGGAAATAGCGGAGGTTAATCCAGCAAACCAGCAATTTATGCCGAATCATATAGAGGGCTATAAAGCAATTCACCACTGCGAAGTCCAGGTTCCTCCGTTTGTCATGGCTGAGCGCTATTGGTTTGAGATAGAGGGAACGGTTTCGATGGAAACCATGTGCATCTGTTCGTGGGGGTAGCTCCGAAGTATGCTCCTTTCCGTGTTTTACTCCTTCCGCAAAAATTCTTCGCTGTTTGAGCCGTCTCACTATTTCTCTGTATCGAAAACCTGAAAGCTGCCCCACTTAGCTTCCAACCACTAGGGGGTAATCCAATACACCAGAGTATTGAGGCCGTCCGTTGCAAGCCCTGGCTAAGCGGCACCACGTTTATCAGACAAAATTTTGCTGATTCGTGTCTGGGCTACCCCCATATCTTTGCTTCGCCTACAGAAAAATCTGAGCGATGGGGGTGCTGAATCCTGGCAGCAGGGGTGAGGTGAGCATGTCTCCGTCAAGCAGAGTGGCAACGAGTTGGAGCTGAGTTTCGGTGCGACGATAAATTTCCAGGGTCTTCACTTGCCAATTGACGATCCAATATTCCTGGACGCCGTGCAAGGAGTAGAGTTTAAGTTTAACTTCTCTGTCCCACTGCTCGTTGAGGTCTCCAGGAGAGAGGACTTCAACTATTAGCTCAGGGGCAACGGTCAGATGCCCTGCCTCATCAATGCCATTGGCAAGGCTTTCTCGTCTAATCCAAACAACATCGGGAATTACTGCGTCAGTCGGAGTAAAAATAACGCCCGGTGTCTGAAAAGTTTTACCAAGCTGGCTCTGTCTGGACCAAATTTCTAGTTCTACATGAATGTTGCCGCCTGCGCCTTGATGACGGATGTGAGGGGCGCAGGTCACAAGAAGTTCTCCATCAACGATTTCGTAACGTTTCCAACCGCCATCGTCGGGCATGGCATTAAGATCTCGGGTTGTCCAGCGTAGGGAATTGGCGACCATAGGGTTGACTGTTGAACTTGTATTTCAGTGTAGTTGATTTGACCTGTGAGACTCGTATTGGCTTTAAAGAGTTTTGCATTCAGCAAACTTTCAGAATATTCTTATCCACCGCTCAGTCTTCCATCATTCCTCACCCGCATCTGTTCGTGGGGGTAGCTCCGAAGTATGCGCCTTCCCATGTGTTACCTCTTCCGCAAAAATTCTTCCGGTGTGATGCCAGCCTGATTCAAGATGGCGCGCAGAGTACCTTCTGGCATATCTCCCGGATGATTGGGTATGGTGGTGTACCTATTGGTCTGTGGGTCGCACCAAATTTCATGGGAGCCAGCCGCCTGCCGGTCGAACTGGAAACCAAGCTGTTTGAGCCGTCGTACAATCTCTCTGTATCGAAAACCTGAAAGCCGCCCCACTTAGCCCCCAACCACCAGTGGGTAATCAAATACATCTTCAGCGGTTTGTAAATTTACCGGTCTCTGCTGTTCAAGTTGAGCTTCCAACAATTTTTTAGCCACGTCTCGGGCGATTTCCAGCGTTTCAGTGATGGTGCGCCCCTGAGCGACCAAGCCAGGCACATCGTCGCTGGTGGCAAGGTATACCCCCTCTGGCAATTTTTCAATGTGCAAATTTACAATTTTTTCCACGGTTTGACTCTCTGCACTAGCTGAGTTTGTTCATAGTCTATTTTGCCTATTTTCTCAGCGAACTATCAGAATATTCCAACTCAGCTCTCAGCTTTCCATCATTCCTCACCCAGGCTTGGCTTCTAAATTATCGGTAGAACCCATCGGCTATCCTGCATGGATGGAGCAAGCTTATGTCTACCAACCACTATGACCTGATCATCATCGGTACCGGAGCAGGGGGCGGAACACTCGCCTATCGCTTAGCCCAGAGCGGCAAGAAGATATTGATCCTAGAACGCGGTCCTTTTTTGCCGAGAGAGAAAGACAATTGGAACACTAAAGTCGTCTTTAACAGCGACCGCTACCACAACCCAGAGGTTTGGTACGACAAAGACGGCAAAGAACTGCACCCCGGCATGAGTTACTTCGTTGGGGGCAATACCAAAGTTTATGGAGCTGCGCTGTTTCGTCTAAGAGAAAAAGACTTTGAGGCCTACCAACATAAAGATGGTCTCTCACCAGCATGGCCGCTCAAGTATCGAGACTTTGAACCCTATTATGTCCAAGCAGAAAAGCTCTATATGGTGGCTCTTGCTTGTGGAGCAGTAAACTCATCGGTCTTGATGCTCCGCTCTGCCAATAAGCAGCATCCCCGTGGCTTAGCCAATCGTTCCGATCTGGTTGGGCGTAACTTCATGAAGCATGTGTTGGGTTCGATCATCGGGGTTAGCAAAAAGCCCAACTCGACGATTTTCCAGAAAACCCTATCCATTAACGATTTCTACTGGGGAGAAGCAGGCTACGACTACCCGATGGGCCAGATTCAAACCCTGAGTAAAGTCAGCAAGGAAGCGCTGGAAGGTAATTCAGAGGCTTATGCCCCCCTGACGCCAGAAGAAGTAGCCAGTCATTCCATTGACTGGTGGCTGACTACAGAAGACTTACCGGACCCAAACAACCGAGTTCGTGTGGATGGGGACAAAATCATCCTTGACTATACCGAGAACAACAACGAACCCTATGATCGACTAGAGAAGCGCTGGATTGAAATTCTCAAATCGATTGAATGCGGTCAGGCGATCATGCCCAACTGCTCCTATTTCACGGAGGCAGGCAAAACCTACACGGGGAAGTTACCCCTAGACGGAGTCGGGCATCAAGTCGGTACCTGCCGCTTTGGGGAGGATCCCACAACCTCGGTCCTGGACTTGAATTGCCGCACCCACGATCTTGATAATCTCTACGTCGTCGATGGCAGTTTCTTCTGTTCCAGTGGAGCGGTAAACCCAACCCTAACCATTATCGCCAATGCCTTACGGGTAGGAGATCATCTCCTTGAACGGATGAATTAAGGAGAGAAAACATGGTTATGGTGGATTGAGGCTTCGTATCCCAAGGATGAGGATGATTTATGTTTAGTCCTAGCTCTATAGTTCAATCTGGAACCAGACGTTCTCTGGCAGAGCACTATCAAGAGGTCCGTCAGGTCAGTGAACAACTTTGCCGCCCTTTGATGACAGAAGACTATGGGATTCAGAGTATGCCGGATGTCAGCCCTCCGAAGTGGCATCTGGCCCATACGACCTGGTTCTTTGAGACTTTGCTCTTGGTTCCGAACCTACCGGGCTATGAAGTATTTCATCCTAAGTTTGGCTATTTGTTCAACTCCTACTACGAGTCGATCGGAGAGCGCCATCCTCGTCCCCAGCGCGGTCTTTTATCCCGTCCAACCGTGGAAGAAGTCTATCGCTATCGGGCCTATGTAGATCAAGCCATGCAATTGCTGCTGAGCCAACAGGCGGATGATCCAGCACTACATGCTCTGCTTCTCCTGGGCCTTCACCATGAGCAGCAACACCAAGAATTACTGCTCACCGATATCAAACACATTCTGGCGCTGAATCCTCTGCGTCCTGCTTATCGGTCGGATCTCCCATTCCTCGCTTCTGAGCCTGCTATCTCCAGAGAACGATGGCTGGATTATCCTGGTGGGCTTTATGAGATTGGCTATGAGGGCGAAGATTTTGCCTTTGATAATGAGGGACCGCATCACTCAGTCTATCTCCAGGATTATTGGCTGGCTTCTCGTTTGGTGACCAACGGAGAATACTTAGAATTCATTCAGGCCAGGGGTTATCAGAAACCGGAATACTGGCTCTCTGAGGGCTGGGCAACCGTGCAGGCTGAGCGCTGGCAGGCTCCGCTCTATTGGGAACAGCTTGAAGGGGCCTGGTGGGTGATGACTTTGGGGGGACTGCGGCCCCTGAATGAACATGAACCTGTCTGTCATGTCAGTTTCTACGAAGCCGATGCCTTCGCTCGTTGGGCAGGCAAGCGGCTGCCAACGGAGGCCGAGTGGGAGGTTGCTGCGTCCCAAGTGCCCATACACGGCAATTTTTTGGAAAGCGGGCAGCTCCATCCTTTTCCAGCCATGGGTCTCACCCGACCAGATCAGTTGTTTGGTGATGTTTGGGAGTGGACGCAGAGTGCCTATCTACCTTATCCAGGTTTTCAGCCAGCCCCCGGTGCGGTGGCGGAGTACAACGGTAAGTTCATGTGCAACCAGATGGTCTTGCGGGGAGGGTCCTGTGCCACTTCCCAGAGCCATATTCGCCACAGCTATCGCAACTTCTTCCCCCCGTCTACCCGGTGGCAGTTCTCTGGAATCCGCCTGGTTAATCCACATCCTCTATAGAGGTTCAATCATGGATACTTCTTGGCATATAACCGGAAAAATCAAGCCACACGATCTAACGGAATGCAGACTGCAATTGCACTACGCGATTCAGTTCATCGCGGCGACGGGGACTGCTTTGGCCGAACCGCTCTCAGACTATAGCCACGCCAGCCTGGACTGGAATCCCGACTTGGCGGTGTTTATGGGCGCACCGATTCGAGCCACTAAACCGTTTCGAGTTGCGCTAGAACCAATCCACCTTACGTCTATTCTTTTGGATAAAAAGGGAGAAACCATTGCTTCTCTGGCCCTCGCTCAAAAAACCTTGGTAGACGGGATGAGCTGGCATCAAGGTGAAATCTCCAAGCTTGGTGCCGATGCCAGCAAGATTGAGTTTCTTTCCTATCCACCGGATGATTTTCCAGATCATCCCCTTGCGGACGGTGATGTCTTCCCTGGCAAACGCTATGCGGACGAATCCAAAGCAGAAGCCGGACGTCAAGAACTCACCAATTACTACGCCAATACCCACCGACTACTACAGGAACTTGTTGACGCGACAGAGGATGCTTCTCCGATTCATATTTGGCCGCACCACTTCGATATGGCAATCTTGATTTCGCTTTCAGGTAAAAAGGATGGGGAGCTGATGACGATAGGCATCGGGATGTCGCCTGGGGATGTGAGCTACAACGAGCCCTACTGGTATGTATCTCCCTATCCTTATCCCAGCCCGGAGAATCTTCCGTCTCTGGCAGGTCATGCTCTCTGGCATACCGAAGATTGGGTGGGTGCCGTACTCACAGCCTCCAAGCTGACGCAAGATTCAGCGGAAGCCCAAGAGAAGCAAGTTAGGGGATTCTTGCAATCTGCTTTAGAAGTATCGAAAGCCTTGCTGGTAGAGCCCTCGTAAGTTCTTATTCTTAGACGGTCCTGGATAGCTATGGAGGTTCCCCATGTCTGACTTTGGATTTACCCACATGGCCCTGCCTGTCAGCGATGTCGATCAGAGCAGCGCGTTTTATGCCAAATACGCCCGCATGCAGGTGATTCATCAGCGCATTGACCCAACTGTTCAATCAAAAGTGGTCTGGCTCAGTGACTTGACGCGGCCCTTCGTGCTCGTCCTGATTCAGGTGCCTCGCGTTGAGCAACCCCTTTTGCCGATTGCCCATCTTGGGGTGGCCTGTAAGACGCGAGAAGAAGTGGATCGTTTGTGCGAAGCCGCCCACTTAGAAGGTCTTTTGCAAGAAGGTCCCCATGACTATGGTTATCCCGTAGGCTACTGGGCTTTCCTGAAAGACCCTGATGGTCATACGTTGGAGGTTTCCTATGGGCAAGAAATAGGGTTGACGGTCCAGCAAGCGGAAAGTCAGGTGATTGAGCGTTCCCTGATCCAACAAGCCGCCGATGCCTGGATAAACGGGGATGCTGATGCCTTTTCGGCCTTATTTTTGCCGGAAGGAGTGTTCATGGTGCCCGGTAATTGCTGGGTAGGGCCGACAGCCATTCGGCAGGTGGCAGCAGATTTCGCCGCTGCTTACTCCGACGTGAAGATCGAGATTCGGCGCATCCTTCTTGACAATCACCAGGCTGCGGTGGAATGGCACTGGCAGGAAAACGAAAAAGCTACCGGAAAGCATGGATCGGCAGACGACACGATTGTCATTGATTTTCAAGATGGGCGCATCCGGCGTTGGCGGGAATACATCGACACCCAAAGTTGCATGAGACCAACAACTTAACCCCTTACCCGTGAACCGCCATGGCTAATATAGGTATACTCGCTCGCATGAAATATTTCCTCTCTACTTCCCTCAATCCAACCCCCTTTCTTCCCATTTTCGCGAACAGTTGATTCCTTTCGCTCACACCTCGTGCTACCGCCTGTCCGAGCCGACTTATGCATCATGGTGGTCGTATCGTCAGCATCTCGAGCAGTGCCACCGTAATGCCGATCCCAACGGGAGGGGCCTATAGCGGCTGCAACTGGTGTCTCAAACACCCCTGGGTCGATTGGGGCAACCCACGAATATTGCCAACGTGGTTGCGTTGCTGGTATCCGATGAAGCCCACTGGATTACTGGACAACACATTCGAGCAAATGGCGGTATCGTCTAGCTTCACGGAGATGTGTAGCCAGCATCCTTA
>CASBPW010000271.1 GCA_949127685.1 Candidatus Sivonenia alaskensis PMM_0068
CTCCTATAGTGGTGGCGGCGGCGGCGGTGGACGCTCCTATAGCGGCGGTGGTGCACGCTCTGCTCCCTCTGTCCAACGAGGCGCTTCGCCCCGGGTGAATAGCAATGTGGACCTTGGACGGAGTGGAGGCGGCAATATTAACGGGGGGAAATCTTTCTCTGGCCAGGGGAGGGTGAACGAATCTGGAACCAGTCGCAGTGGCAATCAGCGCCCGAATAGCGGCAATCTCTCTAACCGATCCAACGATAACTCTGGGAACAGACTTAACGCTGACCGAAATGTTGACCGCAACGTTGACCGAAATGTTGACCGGAGTGCTAATCGCAACGTTGACCGGAGTGCTAATCGGGTTAATCGCAACACTGATTGGTACGGAGGTGGGTGCCGCAGTAATTGCTGGGGCGCTGGCGGTGGCTGGTATGGCCGTGGTTACTACACACCACCCGGTTGGGGCCTTGCTACCTTTGGGGCCGGTTTAGCAATTGGGGCAGCCGTCAACTCAGCGCCGCCCTACTACGACACCGTTTATGTGGGAAGTAGCCCATACATTTACTCGGATGGAATTTATATGCAACCGGAGGGGAGTTCCTATCTAGTTGTTAATCCTCCCACCGGGGCCATTGTGAGCTATTTGCCCGAAGGCTGTAACATCATTCCAGTGGGCAGTTCGGTTAACTACGACTGTAGTGGCATCATCTACGAACCGTTCTACCAAGATGGCGCAACAGTGTACAAAGTAGTGCGCTACTCTTAACTTCCAAGAACGGGTGGGAGCTTAACCAAGGCTCTATCGATCCCAGTATGCTAATTTTGAACCTTATTTTATTGGAAGCCTTACAGTGTGAAGGTTTGAAGCTTTTCAACCTAGCAAGAATGCGCATTTTGGCTAAAAGCCTTATATGGTAAGAGTTCTATGTAAATCAGCTCTCAAATTAGCATAAGGGGATCGATAGAGCCTTAACCAATTAGTACTAAGCAATGCTAATTTGTTAAGCTCCCAAACAATACTGCCTGACTGCCTGATTTTGTTAGCGGTCATAAGGTCTGGGAAAACAAAATTTAGCAAGTATTAATTTATTGTCATATTTTGCATAAAACGAATAATCGCTAGAATGGTGGAATAGCCTCCTTCTTGTGTTTAGGGCCAAATCATTATTCGCCCAAAAGTTTGTTAATCGATAGAAATCGAACAAAATATTTAACGTTGAACCCAGACCTTATGACCGCTAACTTTTTCTTCAGAAATAGGAAATATATGGAATTAGCAAACAGCAAAGCCATCCCCATCACGATATTGACAGGGTTTCTGGGCGCAGGCAAAACCACGCTGCTCAACCGCATCCTGACTGGCGATCACGGGTTGCGAGTGGCAGTACTCGTGAACGACTTTGGCAGCATCAATATCGATGCTGAATTGGTCGTTGGAATTGAGAGCAACATGATTGCCCTG
Source organism: Candidatus Sivonenia alaskensis PMM_0068 (assembly GCA_949127685.1). GTDB lineage: Bacteria > Cyanobacteriota > Cyanobacteriia > Gloeobacterales > PMM-0068 > Sivonenia > Sivonenia alaskensis. Next base: position 1,451 of record CASBPW010000271.1, read on the forward strand.
GATAACGGCTGTGTCTGTTGCCAGATTCGCGATGACCTGATGGAAACCGTTGAAGCTGTGATTCAACGACCGGAGCGGTTTGAATATATTTTGCTAGAAGCTAGTGGCGTTGCCGATCCCGCCGGCATTACCTCGACCTTTACGAGTCCCAACTTTCGCGATCGCATTCGTCTCGACAGTATCACCTGCGTGGTGGATGCTGACCAGGTCTTTGCCAACCCTGAAAATCCTCAGTTGGGAACGCTGAAATTGCGGCAGATTGCCTTCTCCGACATGGTAATCCTGAACAAAGTGGATTTGGCGGGAGCCGAGCAAGTGGCCAAGGTACGGGATTGGATCGATGAGCACATGAATCGGGTGCGGATCGTGGAAACAAGCTTCTGCAATGTACCCTACGAGATTTTGATCGGGGTGGGGCGGTTTGACCCAATGAATCAGGCATTGGCGGTGCAAACCCACAACCATCAGGATCATGACCATCACGACCATGATCACTCCCATCATGACCATCCGACCGATCACGGTGAGATCTTTAGCACCTGGAGTTACGAGTCTGACGCGCCGCTTTCCCTAGAAGCACTGAAAAACATGGTTCGTAAGCTTCCTGGCACTCTGTACCGCTGCAAGGGGATTATTTATGTGGCAGAGGCTCCCAAACACCGAGCGATTCTGCAAGTGGTGGGGCGACGAGCCGATGTGGCGCTGTTGGAGGAATGGGGCGATCGCCCGCGACGGACTCAGATTGTCGCTATCGGCGCACCTAATGGCATAGATTCCGAACTGCTGAAAGAACAGTTTGATGCCTGTATCTCGAATAATTGACCATCCTTGCGGTAAAGGCTCGGAATTCAGCAACGAGTCTTATTTTTGCTCACGGGGTTTCCGATCGCTGGCTAGTACAGCTAGGGTTTGTTGAGGAATGCCAATACTAATCCCTTCCCGCTCAAACCGCTGTCGGATGCGGCGGCGCAACTCCCGGCCCACTTTCCATTGCAATCCCGGTTGGGTTTTGAGTAACAGGTGAACCGCCATTCCCGAATGCTCTAAATTGTCAATTCCCAATAAGTTTGGGGCTTCTAAAACGGACTGCTGCCAGTCTGGATCGCGCGCGAGTTCCTCTGCTGTCTCGCGGACGGCCGTTAAAGCCTTATCTACATCGGTATTGTAGGCGACTTGAATGGTGAGGTTGACCTGCGACCAATCTCTCGACCTATTCTCAACAATTTCAATGCGGCTGTTAGGAATGGTAATGAGAGAGCCATCAAGGTTGCGGATTTGGGTAAAGAAAAGGTTCATATTCTCTACCTTTCCAGAGACATTCTCTACCACGATCACGTCGCCGAAGGCATAGGCATCTAGCCAGAAGTTACTCGCTCCTAAAATCCCTGATTTAATAAAGTTCTGAGAGCCAAAAGAAACGGCAAAACCAACAATCCCTGCACCCGCTAAAATTGACGTAATAGGAACCCCGAGCCTTTGCAGGGAGACAATCAGTCCGAAAGCCACAAGTAAACCCGTTACAATTCCTTTAAGGGCATTCGTTAAGGTGTCAATTCGCACCAGGTCTCTTTCTGAAGCTTGATTGAAGAGAATTTTCGCTTCTATTTCTTCTTTCCATTCTTTGAAAAGAAAGCCAATCAAGAAGTTAACCCCCTTTCCGATCGAGAAGATAACTAGCCAAATGATTAGCAACTCCTTCGGTTTTTGTGCGACCAAAGTTCCTAACTCACGGGTATAGTGGAACAATTGCAAAATTTGAGAAATACCAATCAACCATAGGAATAAAAAACCAAAGTTTAACAACCAGAATCCGGTATTGATTAGCTGAATTTGGGCTTTTAAACGCTCTCGACTCTTTTGGCGCTCTATAAGCTGATTTCCTTGGTTTTTGATTTCTAAAGAGTCTGGTTCAGGCGCTGAGGGGGCGGGAGGCTGTTCTGCTCCTTCAGACAGCATTAAATCGGCTAATTGTTTTTTATGCCACTGCCCTCTGGTTTTCAGTACTCTCCCCAACCACCGCCACAGCGCATAGCTGAGGAGCAGCCCCAGGGTGATCGCACCAGCAATCAAGCGTTGACGGCGCAAGTAATCCGGCTGCCGCTCCTTCCAGGCTTCCAGAAGAACTTCGCGGAGGTATGTAGCTCCATCTGCTGCCAGTTCCGAAAGCACTTGTCCGTAGAGTTGGGCATCCAGGTCAGTGACGGTCAAGACCGGTAAGGGAGTCAATCGCTTGCCATCAGAGACGAGGATGACCGTTTGACCGTTGAGAATGCTGGCATTGACACTCAGCGTTTCGGGATCGAAGCCTCTTTGCAAGATGCCCTGAAGTTTGCGTTCAATCGACTGCACGCGCTGCTCTATAGGGGACAGCTCCTCGCTATCTTTTTTTTGGCTCACGGACGGGAGCGCGGCCACTAGGAAAATAGCTTTCCCATCGAGTTTGACGGGGGCATAAACGAGGTTGCCGCTCTCCCCTGGCACATTCAAGCGAGAGATACCCCTGTTTTGATAAAAGGTCTGAACGTCCTTTTGGGAGGGGACTTGTGAAAGAGCGAGCTGTCCCCAAGACATGGTTAGGGTAAAGCACAGGGCGCTCATTAGAAAGAGGCCTAGGGGAGCGATGCGGAATCGCCCAGGGATATTTTTGCTGAAAGCGGGCTTGTGGATTGTCATGAAGAGACGAACGTCAATCAACTGCAATACCCATTATGAGAGTTAAAAACGCCCAAACTATAGCAAGGGTTGCAGGCTGTGCTTTCGCCAAGATGTTTAAGGCTTCGATATCAACGTCCTCTAGCTGTCCCAACTTTTTCAGGGCATCTAGATTAACTTGCAACCCCACTCGGACATTCGTGCTTGTTGCAAGTTCATGCCGTTGAACTTGAACAGTGCCTCGCCTCATCAGGCAAGTCATCTTTGGACAGCGGTCTATGCCTAACTTCCGAGAATGTTGATTGCGCGGGACGCGACGATGACGATCGTTGTAAGCGAGATTGAGCTTTCGAGCATCATCAGCAGCTTGGCGCGAGACGTCAGCGGCAGGGCATCGGTGGGGCTGAACGCCGTCGCCGTCGAGAATGCCAGGAACAGGTAGTCAACGAACGTCGGTCGCCAGTCGGGGGGAGAGTCCTCGGGAGCCCCCACTTGCGGAAAGAGCCAATCCGGCTTCGTGTTCCCGTTGTTAATCCGAGCTTCAGGGCCGCCGCGATCGATCTGCCAATACAGCAGCGAGAACGCGAGCACATTGATCACCCATAGTCCAACGCCTGAAGTGAGAAGCTGGAGGCCGCTGATCTCCGATGATCGGTACACCATCGCTCTAATCAGATACCTCAGACCCACGAGGGTTCCGGCTACTGCAAATACGAAGAAGAGCAGTACAATCGTACGCTCGACACGAAGCCATCGAGCTTTGGCGGTAGACAGTTTGACGGCAACCATCGACAAGAGTACCGCGATCACGGCCACGTAGGGAAACCAAACAGGGAACTCTCTGACACGCTGGGGTAACACTGTCACCAAGAAAAACACCGCGAGTATCGCGAGTGCGACGGGCCA
>CASBPW010000272.1 GCA_949127685.1 Candidatus Sivonenia alaskensis PMM_0068
ATTTTGCCCCGACCAAACTAGCCGTGGAGAATCTCCACCGAGATGGGATCCAGCAGAACGTCTATCAGACAGGAAATACCGTTATTGATGCCCTCTTATCCATGGGCGCTCAACATCCAGACCCAGGGGTACCTGCGGATTGGGCCAACAAACGCGTCCTCCTGGCAACCGTGCATCGCCGAGAAAATTGGGGAGCGCCGATCCAACGCATTGCCCAAGCTTTTCTACAACTCCTTAATCAGTTCCCTGATACACAATTGGTTTTACCTCTTCACCCAAATCCCACCGTCCGCGAACCTTTGCAAGAAATCCTCCAGGACCATCCCCGCGCTTTGCTCTGCGCTCCGTTGGACTATCCCCAACTCGTAGGAGCCATGCAACGCTGCTTTCTGGTGCTCACAGATTCAGGGGGGATTCAGGAAGAGGCCCCGGCCCTAGGCAAGCCCGTTTTGGTCTTACGAGAAACCACCGAACGGCCGGAAGCAATGGATGCGGGCGTTGCCTGTCTAGTTGTACCGACACCCAAGCTATCGTTGCATCCGCTGCGCACCTATTGACCGATTTGCCTGCCTACAAAGCGATGGCTTGTGCTGTTAATCCTTTTGGAGATGGAACAGCCAGTACTCAGATTTGCAAAATCTTGGAAGAGTTTATAGAGAGTTCTGGTTTGCATTGATCACTGTTTGGCTCTCCTGGAGAAGCATTCAAGTTTTAAGACCGATCGTTTTGTGATCCCGGTTCGAGATAGCAGAAGTGATTTCTGGTTTGAGCTAGGGCCTTTTTCGGTTTCAGACAGGAGAGATTTTAGGGTTTGAGATAAGAGCAACGGCTCTTTAAAGGTCTACCATATCTTTAGTGTCCAAAAAATATCTTGACCTTATTGACCCCTACATGTAGTCTTTTGTGATAGAATCCACGCAAAATATGGGGATCTTGCAACGGGTCCAGGCTCTTCGCAATGAATTACCAAATACGGTTTGTTTCATTGGAGTGACTAAAACCGCTTCGGTAGATCAAATCCGCGCAGCGTACAACGCAGGCCTGCGTGATTTTGGAGAAAGCCGAGTCCAGGACGCCCAGAACAAGATCCTCCAACTTAAAGACTGTCAGGATGTGAGGTGGCATTTGATCGGTAGTTTGCAAGCTAATAAGGTCCGCCCGGCCCTCAAGTTATTTTCATGGATTCATTCTGTGGACGAGCTTGGTTTAGCTGTACGTATCGACCGTGTTGCTGAAGAACTAGGCGTCTGCCCGAACATTCTGCTTCAGGTCAAATTGTTGCTAGATCCTGGTAAAAAGGGATTCTCTCTGGAAGGTTTGCTCGAAGCGCTTCCTTCATTGGATTTGCTAGAGCATGTGCGGATAAGGGGATTGATGACCATTGCACCCTATGGGATTACCCCCTCCGAACAATATTCGCTATTTTCCCGAGTGAAAGCCTTAGCTCAAGATCTCAAAAACCAGGCTTGGCAGCGCTTGTCGATGGATGATCTCTCGATGGGGATGTCTGGGGATTACCCTCAGGCGGTTGCTGCGGGAGCGACGATGGTCCGCATCGGTCGGCACATTTTTGCTCCTGAGCCGGAGGGTAAGGAGCGTACAAGGTTAGAAGCAAGTGATCAAGTTCAATTTTCGTCAATACAGGAGCCCACGTCATGAGTGGTATTTGGAATCGTGTCAAAAATTTTATGGGGTTGAACGACCCTCTCGATAATTACGATGAGAGGGACTACGGTTCTCTATACGCCCAGGAAAATGCCCAGTATGATCCGGCGAGTTCGCCTCCTCATACAGGGACAGTGGACAGCCGCCCTTCTCTGTCGTCTGCACTGCAGGATTTTTCAGGTGGTTCTGCCACGTCCCAAAGTGCCTCTGAAAACTATGCAGATCAAAATGTCGATGCTTATCCCCGCCGTGCTGGGATCCGTAACAACTTTAGTGGAGCAACTACCGTGACAGGCAACGTGATCGGAATGCCCAATATCTCCTCTTCAGAGGTTTTGGTGCTTGAGCCCAAGGGATTTGAAGAAGCTCCTCTCGTGGTTCAACATCTACGAGACCGCAAAACCGTAGTCCTGAATCTGACCTTGATGGAACCGGACCAAGCCCAGCGCACGGTGGACTTCATCGCCGGGGCTACCTATGCGGTGGATGGTCATCAAGAACGGGTCGGCGACGGTATTTTCCTGTTTGCCCCCAATACCGTGACCATCAATACCAGTGGAACGATCAAACCTACTCCAAGTGCTGCTGTCACCAATACGGGTAGCTTGCTGGGTAGTGACTGGCGTGCACCAGAACCCCCTCGTCGTAGCATGCAGTTCTAAGACGCAGTGCCCATTGACAGAGGACAACCTATGACCGCTTTAGGGATTGTGGGCGGAGGTCAGATGGCCGAAGCCCTGGTTTCTGGTCTGTTGGCTAAAAAAGCCTATCTGACATCTGAAATTTTGGTGAGCGACCCTAATTCGGAGCGTAGAGACTACCTCAAAGATAAGTTTGGGATAGCGGTTACAGAAAATAACCGAAATGTTAGTCAATGCTCGGTTTTGCTCTTAGCGGTTAAGCCCCAAATTTTTTCTCAAATCATCAAAAACATGGGTGCTGTGGCCCATGATCGGCTTCTGCTATCGATTTTGGCAGGAGTTTCTTTGCAGCAATTAGAAACAGCTTTTCCTGGCAATCCCGTGGTTCGCGTGATGCCCAATACTCCGGCCCTGATTGCCCAGGGCATCAGCGCTTTGAGCTATGGCAAGCAGGTAGCGCCCGATCAGCAGCAAACGGCTCAAAATATTTTCAAAACGGTAGGCACCGTAGTAGAAGTGCCTGAAGCCTTGATGGATGCGGTGACAGGCCTTTCGGGTTCCGGTCCTGGTTATGTGGCTCTATTGGTAGAAGCTTTGATCGATGGTGGAGTCTTGGTCGGTTTGCCTCGTCCTTTGGCACGCAGCTTAGTGCTGGAGACGTTTAAGGGAAGTGTAGCCCTTTTGCAAGAACAAAACCTCCACCCTGGTGAGCTCAAAGACCGCGTTACAAGCCCTGGAGGTACGACGATTGCCGGCATTGCTGCCTTAGAAAAATCGGGAGTACGCAGTGCCTTGATTCAAGCCGTAGAAGCTGCGACACAGCGGTCCAAAGCGTTAGGCTCTTAGCACTACTACTTTATGAAGCCGAATCTATAACTTGATCTTGCTGCAATGCAACACTTGGGGCTTATACAACGGGCGAACTATTTATTGAATTGATGCTACGTCCAGTACAGAGGTCTGCGTCTCCTCCAATCTTGCTGAGCCCTGGCCCTATAATGTCAACAAGGCGCAGCGGATTTGTGCTCATAACTTGAGAGAGCATCCACTCTTGAAGGGTTCTTAAGGTTATATCTTTCTTTCCTGTCTGCCATCCAAGCGTTCCTATAAAGGCCGCTTGCTAGGAGTGGAGCCCACCATACTTCTTTTCTTGCGTGTAATGCCTATACCTTCAACTTATTGATTTTCGTCAAATTCGTCAAATGAATTATTTGTCTTTAGCACGGCGAATACTCTTGAGCCAAGATGCACACACTCCCGCCTATAATGCACGGGTGGACTCTAGATAAAAAAATGCCTGTCGCCCCAGAACGTGTTTTAGAAGCTTTACGCCCTGTCCAAGACCCTGAACTCCATCGGTCTTTGGTTGATCTAGGGATGATTCGTAATCTACTGGTGGATGACCAAGGGGCAGTGACTTTTACGCTTGTCTTGACCACTCCGGCCTGTCCCCTTAAGGATTTCATCGTTGAAGAATGTACTACAGCAGCGAAGGAAGTGGCCGGAGTTTCTGCTGTTCATATTGATGTCACAGCAGAAACTCCTCAGCAGAGAGAGCTTCCAGGCAAGGAAGGGATTCCAGGCGTTCGCAATATCATAGCCGTTTCAAGTGGTAAAGGCGGGGTAGGCAAGTCTACGGTTGCCGTTAACTTAGCCGTGGCTTTAGCCCAAACGGGCGCAAACGTCGGCCTCATCGATGCAGATATCTATGGCCCCAATGTCCCGATCATGATGGGAGTCCAAGGCGTTCCTGTGACTGTGGAAAAGACCCCTACAGGGGACCGAGTCGAACCGCTCGACAACTATGGGGTCAAGTTAGTTTCTATGGCCTTGTTGATTGCGGAAGACCAGCCTGTAGTGTGGCGAGGTCCCATGCTGAATGGCATTATTCGCCAATTCCTCTATCAAGTGAACTGGGGTGAGCTGGATTATTTGATTGTAGATATGCCTCCAGGCACAGGGGATGTCCAGTTGACCTTGGCCCAAGCAGTCCCGATGGCTGGCGTGATCATCGTCACTACGCCGCAACGGGTTGCCTTGCATGATGCCCGGAAGGGATTAAGAATGTTCCAGCAGCTTGGAGTTGCGGTGCTTGGTCTAGTCGAGAATATGAGCTACTTCATTCCGCCAGATAGGCCAGATAAGCGCTACTACCTCTACGGCTCTGGGGAAACCGAGAAATTTGCTCAAAATATCGGCGTAGAAGTCTTAGGTGAAGTCCCTCAGGAAATGCTGGTCCGAGAAGGCGGAGACGATGGACGTCCTATTGTCGTTGCTCATCCGGAAAGTTCTTCGGCAGAGGCTTTCAGGACCTTAGCGGGGAAAGTGGCAGCTCGGGTTTCGGTGGCCGCCTTGAGTTAGAGGGGTTTCTCGGCACGTGTACATGAGCTTCGCTTAGCGCCTGCCAGATACGGCTACGCTCAACCCTTACACGGAGGCTATATCTCATGCAATCGAAATATAGTTTTTCGCAGTTCATTGGAACAGTCATGCCCAGTTCTCCTCATGCGGAGAGGGAGCTGGGCATGAGGGAGAGGTTTTACCTCCCGAGCACAGGAACGCTATGTGGGCTCTTGAACGTATTCTGCGCATCGGGATGCTGACAGGCAATCATCGTTTTCACGTGCTCTGATTCATCATCTCGGATGTTCACAAATACATCGTAGAGATTGTCTACAGAAGGCCTACGTTCAGAAAGCTGATGAGAAGTTTGGAACTCATCAAACATATAGAGATCACCTTCCCGATAGTAGTTGATAGCTACCTGGGGGGCGGGTTGGGCTTTGAGTTCTGCCTCGTTCTCTTTTAGGAAAGTGTCATAGGTATGGAAAGCATGGCTTTCTACCAGTTCCATAAAGTAATAGGCTGACCGTGGGGAAAAGGCATACAAAAGTACCACAATCCAGTAATAAAACACTGCAGTGGAACGAGCGAGTAAACGATCAGGCCATCTTTGATTACCGCCTAAAGATTCCATAATCAACAGATGATGTAGTTCATTCCAAGATTCTGCAAAGTGAACCTTGAGCCAATCAGCTCTGCGCCATGCTCCAACTGTTTCATAGAGGTGAAGCACAGAGAGGAAGGCAAAATAAGGCACACGCGCCACTGTTTCCAATACATAAAACCGTGGATAGGGACGGTTTTTATAGAGCAGGTCAATGACCGCAACTAAAAAATTAACTAAAAGACGAATCACAAATTTATTTCCATTTCTATATTCACTCTTACTCGTTCAACTTCTTTTAACTCCTACTTTGATCTTATCGCTCATTTTTAGAGTGCCTAGGGCGGTCTGAAGATAGCTATAGCCAGACCTCAAGGGGACAGCCTCTTTCCAAACTTTCTTAAAAAAGCTAGAAATTCTATCCTCCTGGGGCAGTTTAGAAATTATCCCAAGTTGTCTTAGAGGCATGACCGGGAACTTGTAGGCTTGAGTGCATGACGAAAACAACGGCCAAATTTTCTACAACCCGCCAAAGCTAACAGTACGCTGCTAGACCCGGTGGCGTTCCGCTGCTCTCAACCCTATTCAAATTGGTACAAAATGTTTACAACACTGACATCGTAACTTATCTCTTTGGCCAATCCTTTGCGTATGGTAAACAATGCCTGACCTTCAGTGGGAGCCCAGGTCACTGCCAGATCCATATTCCCAACTGTCAAGCCAGCGATGAACTCTATAGCGTTGGGTGGGTGATAGAGCAGAGGTCCAAGATTCTAGAGATTTCGCAAGAGGATAGAGGGTGCTGTAGGCTCCCAAGTTCAAATAATGACCAAGCCAACTAATCAAGGTAGAAGGTCCTACATGCTCTACGATGCGGGCGATCAAGAGAGGATCCGCTATCGCGGTGCGGATCATCGTTTGAGAAAGACCAGAAAATTGGACAACATCTTGGAGAAAAGGTTTTAAGACGCCTTCGCCTAGGTGCTCCATTTCTCGAAAGACAGTAATCAGCAGCTTATTGATCTGGTCTGGATCTGTTTTCTGGTCTACCCCAATACTCATCGCCCTTTGGAATAGCCAAGTTACCGCCAGATTCGGTTGGTAGGGTTGGAGCCAGTTCAAGGCATCCCGACTCAAAGCATCACTCTGTAAGGCTTCATCAATACCGTTGCCCAAACGCTTGAGATGACGAACCATTGCCCCAAAACCGCCAAAGCTCAGCGGAGATTGGTTTCCACTGCTGTCTCCAATGGCAAGAATTCGATTCCATACACTGCCCAAAGGTCCTTGCTGGTAAGACGGGAAAAAGCCAAACAGAGCCCGTTGGAAATTGAGATCTTTAACTTCTGTGTTCTGATAGCGGGGTAAAAGATCCAGATACTCCTCAAATAGGTCTTCCAGACGCGGACGACTCGGATGAGCATCCACATAGGTGAACAAATAGGTAGTCCGACCATCTCTAGCGGGGAATGCCTCCCAAAAATACTGGCACTGTTGCTGCATGGGGGTGAGGGAAACCATCAAGTCCGCTTGCTCATTTTCAGGAAATCCTTGGGCACAACTCCCCACTACCAAGCAAACACCATCCGGTTTTTGACCTTTACGGGCCTGACGAACAATCGGGGATAGATGGCCCATGGCATCTAATAGGAGTCGGGTTTTGAAGGGTCCGCCATCGGCATAGACCGTGACCCCATTAGGATGAATAACCGCTTTTTCAAAAGCCGTTTTTTCAAAAAGTTTCCCACCATCCGCTAAAAATTGAGCTTTTAGTAAATTAAGCAGCACTACAGGGTCTACCCCTATATTCAAGACATCCCGTACCCAAACTTCAGGCCCACCCAAAAATTGAATGCGCACCGGATTGCATTCCGTAACTATTACATCTTCAAGTTCTTGCAGAGAGAGTAGGTTCAATTCCAAGAAGGTGTTCATCTCCGTCCGCGAGATATTCCATTCTTGTTCTCGACCTCGGAGCATTCCCCGCTCGAGCAGGGCTACCCGCCAACCCTGACGAACGAGCGCAGCTGCGATAAATATTCCTAAGGTTCCACCGGCAATTACGACATCGCAGTCCAGCGCATCTATTTTTTCTGAGCTTTCATAGATAGCTGGAGGAATGGCAGAAGAACTAGAACCACTCCGCACGCCATGCCATAGTTCATCGACACGACGCAGGTTAGCCAGCGCGTTCCCAGGAAGATTCGAGAGGATGAGCTCAGTCTGTGACATGAAGCGAACCTAAGGGCTGCTTCCATTAAACATATGTACGTGATATGCGCCCTTACCGCTGCCCTATCCATCCCCCACTCGCCCCTATTCTTTGGATAGGCTGCAAGCTTTTGAAGCCCTAAGCCACAACAGATTTTGATATGGGAATCCCCGCTTCATTGGTGGGTATAGTATTGACTATGGGAGATGTAAGCGCTAAGACATAGAAAATCAGAAAGAGTCATCGCAAGCAAAATACTTTAGATTAACTCTGGCCTTGTTCCCTTAGGTTCTTCATGCCTATAGCCATCTGTGTCCAAGACTTAGTGCCTATCCCTATTCCTGCGGAACAATGGCAGGAATGGTTCAGTCTTTGGTGGCAACATCTGGGAGAGGGAGACTTTATCTTAATGCCAAAACCTGAAGAAGCAGAATTGACCCTC
>CASBPW010000273.1 GCA_949127685.1 Candidatus Sivonenia alaskensis PMM_0068
ATTTTACTGAGTAGTAAACTAATAATCTCTATCTCTAACAAAAAACTTTCTGCGGGTGCAGTCCCTTTCTTATATTTCGGTGCAAATTATTTGTTTATCCTGTTGTTTATGAGAATTAATTGGGATAGATATTATTTACCAACAGTCATAGCCAGCAAACTTATTGTTGCCGCAGGAATATATGAAGCAATCCGACTGGTTTGGGCCTTCCTACGTAGATCCACAAAATTAATTTCTTAGCCAAGACAGTAAGTCTAGTAAGGATCACTTCTGCGTAAATGGTGAATGTTCGGCCCATTCAAAGCGACTGGGGTCAGTCCACCTTGTACTATGGTGTCGACTTCGGCCTCGCCGTTTTTGAGGCCTATCACATCGGTCTGTTGCGCTGACAGGGTGAGTCAGTATTCTGCTCAGGGCTTGGCTGATGCCCTCGAGCCCCAAGCCTTGATGGAAGTAAGGGTAAACACGTATATAGCAGTTCTTGATCCTTTAGGGGGTTTAGGCTAACCTGAAAATCCTTCCAGGCAAGGATGCTCAGCGGCGAAGGTGTATTGCACCTAACTAAGAACTGCTATAAATTCTAGAAGCTTTGCCCAGCAGGGCTTTGACTTTTTGGCCGCAAAATTCAACAACGCACGAAACCGCTGTCCAGTATGTGTTTGAAAATTAAAATGCGTTTACCCTGGGATAAAGTTGAGAGTACTGAATGTGAAGAAATTTTTAAACGCTGCTCTGCAAAGTTTGGTGCTTTTACGGTAGCCTAATACTTAGGTGACAGCATAGTCTATGAGCAAGTTGACTCAGTGAGCAGCGTTACAACCCTATAGGAACTTTTCAATCTGAAAAATGAACACTTTCCATCTTGGTCGCACAAGTATGAGTTTATGCTCTTTAGCCTTAACCTGCAACTTCGAAGCTGATCTGTTGGCTTTTTGATTTGTAGCCTAGCGAACTGGCTGCAATGCATCTAGTTTATTTATTCACCAATATTAGGTTTGACGAGCTTATGGACAATCATGCTGATCTAAACATTCCACTAGTTGAAGCTAAGTCACCTTCGTTTCCGCAGTCGTTGCTGATAGCAATGCGTCCACGGCAGTGGACCAAGAACCTTATTATCTTTGCGGCTGTCCTATTTGGTTTTCGCCTTGAGCCAGAAGCTTGGATTAGTAGTATGGTGGCCTTCTGTCTCTTTTGCTGCCTTTCCAGTAGTTTCTATCTACTCAACGACATAGCCGATGTTGAAGCTGATCGTCTTCATCCTGTCAAGTGTAAACGGCCCATCGCTGCCGGTTCGGTCCCAGTTCCAGTAGCTATCGTAACGGCTCTTCTTCTTTTGGCTGGCAGCCTGGGGCTTGGGTTCTGGTACTCAACAGGCCTGGGATTTATATTGAGTGCCTACGCTGCGATGCAGGTTGCATACAATCTTAAACTTAAGCGTACGGTCATCCTCGATGTGTTGGCCATTGCTATGGGGTTTGTGCTTCGGGCATGTGCAGGCGGTGTAGCATCGGGAGTAATCCTTTCCCCCTGGTTTTTACTATGCACAGCGATGCTGGCGTTGTTCTTGGGGGTGGAGAAACGCAAGGCAGAGTTGAGGCTCTGTGAAAAACGTGGAATCCCTTCACGTAGAGTGCTGGAGCGTTACTCGCTGAATTTGTTGACGCGCATGGAGAGTGTGGTGACGACGTCAGCATTGGTCTGTTATGCTCTATGGGCTTCTGGGCCAGTGGTTAAAGGAGCACCGACAGTGTGGATGATGCTCACATTACCATTTGTCCTGTACGGTATTTTCCGCTATCAACTGCTCAGCGATCCTCAGGAAATTACGCGTCGGAGTCAGGATGGAGATAGTGAAGAACAGACGGAAAGGCCTGAGGAAGTCTTGATAAACGATCGGGGTATCTTATTAACGGTCCTTACCTGGGGAATAAGCTGTCTAGCAATACTCTGGTTAAATCACGGGGGGATTTTACTATAAAAAATAAAAATGGTTTAGCCTTGGGATATGAGCGGATGCTTGTTAGGTTTTGGGACATGAAAATAAAGGTGCTGTTTGGTTGTACTTTCTGTATGGGTATACCTTTTGAAGTGAAGGTGAAATCTGTTGTCCCCAGATCCTTCCCTTCTTCGTAAATTTTCAAGGCTATACATCATGTCTCAAGGGTTGATTCTTCTGGTTACCGTCCTGTTCACCGCTGGGTTGAACACTTTGGCTCAAACTCTCCTTAAACTGGGTGCAGGCAAAGACCTATTCAATATCAATGTTGCAGGTGGTCTGGTTGCCTACGGCCTTAGCACGATCCTCTACATCACAGCACTCAGCAAGCTAGAACTTAGTTTTGCATACCCTACGATTATTGGCATGACATTAATTGCTACAGTTGCGGTCAGTACCTTTTTTCTGGGTGAAATAGTTAGCCCACTGCAATGGTTGGGAACTTTAGCAATTATGGGTGGGATAGTCCTCATATACCTTGCAAAGATGTCCCATGGATAG
>CASBPW010000274.1 GCA_949127685.1 Candidatus Sivonenia alaskensis PMM_0068
CCAGAAAGGGCTGAGTGCTAGAGTCACAGCCATTGACCCCCAAGCCTCGTTTACGCCAGAGAATATCTACTTCCGGGACGAACGGGTTAAGCAGGTTTTTGGCGTCAAACTAGCCATTGATAACCCTGGTGGTTTTGCCAAACCGGGGATGCCTGCGGATGGAGAAATCCTGACTGAGCCTGAAACCAAGTAGGAGGGCCGCTGATGACTAGCATTGCAGCTCATTCCTCAATCGCTGATGTAGCGGCACAAGACTTGATTATCCGAGTACGGGGCCTGCGCAAAAAATACGGAACCCTAGAAGCCGTCCAAGGAATTGATTTTGAGGTACAGCAGGGGGAAGTTTTTGGCATCATCGGCCCGGATGGCGCGGGGAAAACCACCACCTTTCAGATCCTTTCTGGGGTCATGGAAGCAACCGGGGGCGATATTCAGGTTCTTGGCAAAGCTCCTCGTGATGCCCGTTTGGGGATTGGTTATCTTACCCAAAGGTTCTCCCTCTACCTGGACCTAAGTCTGGAAGAAAACCTCCGCTACAGTGCTGGATTGCGAGAAGTCCCCGAAGACCTCTTTCTAGAACGTAGCCGTAAATATCTCAAGCTCATGGATTTAGATAAGTTCCCAAAACGTCTGGCCGGGCAGCTCTCGGGAGGAATGAAGCAGAAGTTAGCCCTTTGCTGTGCTTTGATTGCCCAACCTAAAGTCCTACTCCTCGATGAACCGACCACGGGGGTAGACCCGGTATCCCGTCGAGAGTTCTGGGATGTATTGGCTACCTTGGCCGATGAAGGCGTGACGATGGTGGTGGCGACTCCCTATCTCGACGAAGCGGAGCGCTGTGACCGCATAGCCCTGATCTATGGAGGCCAGTTGCAACAAATTGGGACGCCTGATCAACTACGCGCCGGACTTGGCCTACACCGCTTAGAAGTGCGGACGGAAGCGATTGAAGATGCTGAACGTGCACTTACGACTCCTCAAGGAACGGATTCCAGCATTATTGATGTCCAAACTTTTGGGGATCGACTGGATGTCTTGGTCAAAGATATACAGACGGGGGAAGCCCAAATTCGTTTGCTTCTTGATAAGAGTCCTCTAGATGGTCAGCCTGGAAGTCCAGTCCATATCAGCCGAACGGAACCAACCCTAGAAAATGTCTTTGTCACCCATTTGCGCCAGCAAGGTTCGGACCCTCCTTTTATTCCTTTTCCACGGATTTACCCGCGTGAAAATAACCAGGGGGAGATGGCCATCTATGCCCAGGACCTGAGCAAAAAATTTGGAGATTTCCAAGCCGTCAAGGATGTAGACCTGGAAATTCACTACGGCGAGATCTATGGTTTACTCGGGGCGAACGGAGCTGGTAAAACCACCACGATCAAAATGCTATGCGGTCTGCTAGAACGCAGCGCAGGAGCAATAATCCTGGCCGGTCAAACGAGTAACCTCCGCAGTGCTGAGCTGCGCAAGCGCATGGGCTATATGAGCCAAAAGTTTACGCTGTACGATGACTTGACCATTCTCCAAAACCTGGAATTTTACTGTGGGGTCTATGGCGTGCCACGCCACGCTCGCCGCGCCAAAATCGATTGGGTACTGGAAACCTGCGGTTTGACGGGGCAAGAGAACATGCTGACTGGCCAGTTACCGGGTGGTTGGAAGCAGCGGGTGGCCTTTGGAGCTTCGGTGATGCATGAGCCCAAAATTCTATTTTTGGATGAACCGACTTCTGGGGTAGACCCCTTAGCCCGCCGCCAGTTCTGGCGTTTGATTGAAGATTTTGCCCATAACGGTACTGCCGTCCTTGTCACCACCCATTATCTGGAAGAGGCCGAACACTGCCATCAGATGTCCTTTATGGCCAGCGGAGAAACGGTTGCCAAGGGCTCCCCCAGCCAAATCAAAGCTCAACAGCCCGGTCAGCTGATCGAGGTGGGGTTGGCAGAAACACAAGTCGCTTCCAATTTACTGAAAACTAAGTTTGATCCGTGGCGGGTGTCGATCTTTGCCGATTACCTGCATGTCGTCCTGGATCGACCGGATCAACAAATCTCTGAACTCAAGTCGATCCTGCAAGCTGCCGCCATAGAGATTCGCTCGATCAGAACTATCCCCTTTTCTCTAGAAGATGCCTTTATTGGCACCATTTCTCGGGCTCTAGAGAGTCAAACGGGAGGGGCTCCATGAAGCTCAAACGAGTCTGGGCGCAATGCGTGAAAGAACTATCTCAGTTTCGTCGTGACCGTCTGACCGTGGCCTTGGCTTTCCTGTTGCCCTTTGCGACTTTATTAATCTTTGGTTTTGCCATCCGTTTAGAGACGAAAAATATTCCTTTGGTCATCCAAGATTTTGATAACAGCGCCTTCAGTCGTGCCTACATTGAACGGCTCTATGGAACCAATCAACTGGACCCTGTTCGCTGGTTTAGAGATAAGCTGGCCCAGGATTCGATCAATCAAGGAAAAGCCAGCGCTGCCGTGATTATTCCGCCGGATTTTTCCCGTCGCCTCAAAGAAGGAAAAACGAGCACCATACAGGTCTTAATTGACGGCAGTGATGTGGCCAACGCACGGGTGATTAAAAATAGCATCCGCGCTACCAACACGTTCTTCTTGAAAACAGAAGGTCTCCTCCCCAAGCAGTCCCTGATTACTTCCCGTACACGGGTTTGGTTCAATCCAGGCCGCCAAGAATCGCTCTACATGGTGCCAGGAGTGCTGGCGATTAACCTAGTCCTCTATCCTTCTATCCTGGCTGCCATCGCTATGGTCCGCGATAAGGAAGAAGGCACCATTGTCCAGGTCTATGCGTCTAGCACCAGTGCAACGGAACTGTTGCTGGGCAAAGGACTGGCCTATCTCTCGATTGCCTTGAGTGAGGCCGTATTCCTAATGATGGCCGCTGCGCTTATTTTTGGGACTAGGTTGGCAGGAGACCCGACCCCCTTACTAGTGGGTACCCCGCTTTTCTTAGCCACGAGTGTCATGATTGGCTTATTTGTCGGGGCACGCAGCAATAGCCAAAGTGCAGCCATCCAGGTGGTCGGGGCTGCGAATGCCTTGACCACGATGTTGCTCTCTGGCTTTATCTATCCGATCAGCAATATTCCCTGGCCTCTCTCCTTACTGGCAAATCTAGTCCCTGTCCGCTACTACATCGAGCTGACCCGTGATTCTTTTGTCCGAGGAACAGGCTGGCCAGGGATCTGGTTTGTATTTCCTGCATTGGCAGCCTTAGGTCTGGTCCTGTTTTGGGGGGCCTGGCAAAAACTACAGCGCATGCAGTTCTCAGACTAGGAACTCAGTGTATGGATATCAAATTTTTTGAACAACTATTCGAAAGTTGCTTTTGGGCCTTAGCACTCAAAGAGGTCCGTCAGATCTTTAGGAACAAACAGCTACTTTTTCTTCTCACTTTCCCGCCGACGGTGCAACTCTGTATCTTCGGCTTTGCACTGAGCCCCGATGTACGCCACCTCAAACTAGGAATTATTGATGACTCTAGGACTGAAATTAGCCGAGAGTTGGTTGCAGCGCTGACGGAGAATCAGGTTTTTATCGCGCAGACCTATCCTGCTAACCCAAAAGCTCTAGGAGAAGAGGTCCGTCGCGGGAAAGTCGATGTGGGCCTGATCATTCCTCATGACTTTCAGCGCACGCTAAAGCGAGGCCGTCCGATCGAGGTTCAAGTTTTAGTGGATGGGGTGAATGCTTACACCGCTGGTGTCGCCAGTAACTATGTCAACCAGATTGTGAATCAGTATGGCTATCAGCTGGTGGCTCGCCCTCAGGGAGCGAATATAGTCCCCCAGATCGTCTATCTCTATAATCCAGGACTGATCAGCAGTTGGTTCTTTGTCCCTGGTGTAATGGGCATGCTACTGACCATGGTTAGTGTCCTCGCTTCTGCGGTGGAAGTGGTGAAGGAGAAAGATGCAGGGACGCTTGAACAACTGCTGATGACGCCAGCCAGTGTTCTCGAAATCCTACTAGCTAAGGTGGCACCTCTATTTTTCCTATTGATGGGCGATGTATTCTTATCGCTTGGCGTGGCTCGTTTTGTCTTTGCTATGCCCTTCCGTGGGAATCTGCCCTTATTTCTAGCGCTTTCAGGCCTACAAATCTTTATCGGAATCTCCCTGGGCATTCTGCTGGCCACTGTTTCCCGCAGCAAACAACAAGCTATCCTCACCTCTTTTTTCATTACCCTGCCGATGGTAATCCTTTCTGGGGCACTGGCCCCGATTGAGAGTATGCCGCCCTTCTTTCAAACGCTTTCTTTGTTCAATCCTCTTCGCCACTACATCACCATCGTTCGTGCCTTAATGCTCAAAGATGTTGGCGTATCCGTCCTCTGGCCGCAAATACTCGCTCTAGCGATTTTCGCTTTTGTATTTATGTCCTTCAGTAGCTACAGGTTCCGGGCGCAAGCACAATAGGCTTCAAGGGGCATTCTTTTCAGCCTTGGCTAAGGGAGCCGTGGTAAGAATCGGAGTATTCTGAATCGAGTCTTTGGTGAAGTTGAGGATGGGGCTAGCCAGTCCCAAGGCCACCGTGTTAACTAGGGTAAAGACTAAGCCGATTTGCAAAGAACGCATCCCAGGCAGCGTCCAGTCTGTAGGGGTGTATTTCTGAACGACCTCGGATGGCTCTTTGACCACCATCAACTTAACCACTCGGACGTAGTAGTAGATAGAAGCCACACTCGTCACCAAACCGACGAAGACCAAAGTGTACGCCCCAGCTTGGATACCAGCCCAGAAGAGATAAAGCTTTCCAAAGAATCCGGCCAGGGGTGGAAAACCAGCCAAAGAGAATAAACAAAGAGATAGGCAAAGAGTGAGGAAGGGGTCTTTCTGATAGAGACCTGCATAGGCAGAGATTTCATCCGTTCCTGTCTTCAGGCCAAACAGAACGACGCCTAGGAAAGCTCCCATGTTCATAAATAGGTAAATCAACATGTAGTAGATCATGCTGGCATACCCATCGGGAGTCCCGATGGCAAGACCGATCATGACATAGCCCGCCTGGGCAATGGAGGAGTACGCTAGCATCCGCTTCATAGAAGTCTGGGCGATAGCGACTACGTTGCCTAGAATCATACTGAGAATGCCGAGGACTGCAAAAATCGTATGCCACTGCGTGGCGAAGTCAGGAAAGGCCGAAGTCATAAAGCGAATCGCTAGGGCAAACCCAGCAGCTTTAGAGCCGACAGAAAGAAAGCCAACTACAGGCGTAGGAGCCCCCTGATACACATCAGGAGTCCACTGATGGAAGGGAACAGCCGCTAATTTAAAACTGATACCAGCGATCACCAGCACAAGGGCCAAAATGCTCGGAAAGCCCATAGTAGCGATCTTCGGAGCGATCTCCGTCAGCTTGGTTTCCCCCCCGGACAGGCCGTAGAGCAAAGACATCCCATACAGAAAAATCGCAGAACTAGCCGCTCCCAGCAGTAGATACTTCAAGGCTGCTTCGTTGGAACGCACATCTAGCTTGGTATAACCCGAAAGTAGATAGCTCGCGATACTCAAGGTCTCCAAGGCCACGAAAATCATCACCATTTCAGAAGAACCAGACAACAGCATTCCGCCAAGCGTGGCCGTGAGTAAGATCACGAAAAATTCGGCAGGAGCGGTACCCGACTGGTAGATATATCGTTCAGACATCAAAATGGTGACTGCGGCACTAATCAGGATGATCCCTCGGAAGAGTAACCCCAGAGGGTCTCCCGTAAAAGCTCCCAAGAAAGAGTCCGTATTGCTTACAGACCAAATGGGGATCAAGGCTAAAGAAGCAAGCCCCAGTCCCAACAGACCAATCCAAGGAAGCTTATTGGCCACAGGTCGGCCCCAAATCAAATCGACCAAAAGTAGAATAATCAGGGTCCCGGTGACTATGTACTCCGGGGCAAGCAGGCCGAGATTCAGGGACTCTATCAAATCCGCTGTACTGAGTACTTCCATGTATCGTCCTTGAGGACTAAGGGCATTAGGAACATAGTACTACTGCTTTGTAAGGGTACGTAACACCCTGCGCCATTCTTTTGACAAGCGCGATGGCAAAGAAGCTATTCACAGGAAGCCCAATCTGTGTAGCATGCTAACAAAGGTCTCTGATAAGAGATGGAGGAATCATTTTGAAAAAATTCACTTGCTATTTACATAAAGTTTTAAGCAGGAACCAAGGTTCTTGGTCGTTTCTCCCTCCTCATTATTCTGTGCCTCCGGCAGGCTCCACCCAACGAAACTTTGCGAAGGGGAGTCTAGCTCTCTTGCTCGTTCTAACCTGTAGCACCGCTGCACTGGCAGAGCCTAAAACCCTGAAATTCGACCAATCCACCGCAGCCTATAAGGGCAAGGATGCACTTAGTGCCTGGACAGGGACCACAAAAGATGTGAATGGCACGGTGGAATACGATAGCCAAACCGGAGAATTTATCAAAGGGGAAGTACAAGTAGGTTTAGCTTCGATTGATTCTGGAAATGGCGTCCGCGATGCTCGTATGCGCAATGAATTTCTCCAAACCGATAAATTTCCTACCGCCCTCTTTGTCGTCAAAAAGATTGAGAATTTTCCTAAATTTTCTGAATGGAAACAGTGGGGAAACCGGCAAAAGGGAAAAATTGTCGGGGATTTGACGATTAAAAACATCACCAAGCCCGTGACCTTTGATGCAGAAGCTATTTATACCGGAAAAGAACTCAAGGTCACCGGAACGAGTAAAGTCAAGATGACCGACTATGGCATCACCCCTCCCAGTCTCTTTCTCGTAACCGTGGAAGATAGCGTGGGGCTTGAATTTGATGCCTTAGCTAAACCGATGCCTTAATGAGAACTTATGAGTAGCCTTATCCAGTGGTATCCGGGGCATATTGCCAAAGCCCGTAAAGGGCTCCAGGAGCAACTTAAAAATGTAGACCTTGTATTTGAGGTGCTAGATGCCCGGATTCCTCGCGCCTCACGCCATCAAGAAATCCATCAGCTCATAGGAGAACGCAATTCAGTCCTAGTCCTCAATAAAATGGACACCATTCCTCAAAGTATTCTCAGACAGTGGCAACGAACCTTTGAAGCTCAAGGTTCCCAGGTCTGTGTAACCGATGCGCAGAAAGGCAAAGGGATACGAGATCTTTTGAACGCAGCGCAGAAGACAGCCCAAGCTGTGAATGAGCGCCGGCTCAAACGGGGGATGAATCCAAGACCGCTGAGGGCAGCGGTGATTGGTTTTCCGAATGTGGGGAAATCTGCCCTGATTAATCGTCTGGTCGGCAAGCGGGCGGTGGCCAGTGCTTCTAAGCCTGGAGTGACCCGACAGCTACGCTGGGTACGCATTCTAGACCATCTGGAGCTTCTGGATAGTCCTGGCATTCTGCCGCCTCGGATCGAAGACCAGGAAGCAGCAGTAAAGCTCGCTATTTGCGATGACATCGGACAAGCAGCTTATCAAGAAGAGCAAGTAGCCATCGAAGCGATCAAGATTTTTCAAACGATTGTGCCTGGACGATTAGCGGAGCGCTATGCTCTATCGTTTACCGATGCTGAAACAACGCTTACCGCCGAA
Source organism: Candidatus Sivonenia alaskensis PMM_0068 (assembly GCA_949127685.1). Lineage (GTDB taxonomy): Bacteria > Cyanobacteriota > Cyanobacteriia > Gloeobacterales > PMM-0068 > Sivonenia > Sivonenia alaskensis. Next base: position 7,564 of record CASBPW010000274.1, read on the forward strand.
GCATGGTTAGACCAGCTCGCCAAGAGAAGGTTTGGGGGTTCTGGGGAAAAGACCGCCCGAGCGATCTTGCAGGACTTTCGGAAAGGGCAATTGGGAGCAATTGCCCTAGAAGTACCCTTAGCTCCAGGAAAAAGCCCCCAGGTGGGGGCTGTAGAGATCTAATGAACTAAGGAGTACGACATTTCTAGTCTTGGGCAGGCCCTGGAATGGAGGACTGCTTCATAGAAGGAGAGAAAGGGCTTCCTTCCTCTGCGAAAGAGTAGCCACCGACCAAGCCAGTGTAGCTCTCTTCCCCATGCTCGTTGACATCCAATCCTTCTTGCTCCTCCTTGTCGCTGGGACGCAGTCCCATCGTGAATTTCAGTGCATACAAAATCACCGATGTACCCACCACCGCGATGACAACGGTCCCGACCACACTGATGATTTGGATCCATACC
>CASBPW010000275.1 GCA_949127685.1 Candidatus Sivonenia alaskensis PMM_0068
AGCGGCCTGGACTACAGGCACGGTAGGAATAACCTGGGTTTGTGCTGGTTCATAAATGACCCTGCCCAAGACTTGTTGGGCTGCCGTCACAATTTTATCGACGGAAGGCAGTTGGGATAGTTGCGATTCCATGTTATAGGCGATGTAGGTATCGCTACGGGTGACCCGTGCGCCTTGAAAACCAGCGCCTAAACGTTCATGGAGTTCTGCCAAAATTTCAGCGCCTAACCCTGCTGTTCGGCTGTCTTCATGAACAACCACCAGTCTTCCGGTGCGCCGTGCCCGTTCAGACAGGAACTGCATGGGTAAGGGGCTCAGAGAAGTGATTTCTAGGACTTCTGCCTCTACCTTCTGTTCGGTTAAACGGGTCGCCGCTTCCTTACACAGGTCTACCGTTCCTCCCCAACCGACTAACGTAAGGTCTTTTCCTTCCCGGTGAATCCGATAGTCGACCGAGGGGGTCCCGCTCAAATCAGCCAGTGGATAGCGGCGGTTGAGCAGAATCTTGGGATATAGATAAACCGTAGGTCGTTCGCTATGGAAAGCCTGCAATAAGCTTTGGACCGCATCTTCAGGGTGAGCCGGCATCACCACATCGATGCCGGGAATATGGGCCAGAGTACCTTCTCCCGTCTGACTATGCCACGGGCCCATTCCTGCTCGATAGGCTCCCACAGGGGCCAGAACCAACAGAGGCGCTTGCCATTCCCCTTTCGACCGCCAATAGAAGGTACTCATCTCAGAGAAAATTTGATTGAGGCCCGGCCCCATAAAATCTATAAATTGCAAAAAGCAAATCGGTCGCTCTCCCGCTAAAGCACGGCCAATACCCGTTCCTAGAATCGTCGCTTCGGCTAAGGGGCTATTCTCAACCCTGCCAGGAAAATGAGTACTCAGACCCCGTGTGACTCCGAATACATCTCCTTTTGGGTCTTCAATATCTTGACCAAAGAGAAATACTCTAGAGTCCGTTTCGAGCAAATAGTGCAGCGTATTGTTTAAGGCTCTGCGCAGGGTAATGCTGCCTGCATCTATAGTTGAGTCGCTCTCAAGGTTTGCAGTCCTGTGCAGAAGCGGTTTGAGATCTAGCGACAGGGGTGGTTTCTTGGGTGGAAAAACGTCCGTTTCTCTAGCCGGGTCTGGATCGGGGAGGGATCCTGCCAAAGTTGCGGCTTTCTCGATTTCTTCTTGGGCTTCAATTTGTATGTTCTGCCAATTTTGCTGGCTGATTAGATTTTTCTCAAGGCAAAAGCGAGAAAAAATCGCTAGGGGGTCCTTCTGGGTAGCCTGGAGCAAGTCTTCTTGAGAACGGTATACGGCTTGGTCATCAGAACTGGTATGGCTGGAGAGCCGTTCCAAAATCAGTACGATGATGGTGGGCTTGCGTTCATGGCGGGCGCGCTGGACGGCTTGCTGTCCCGCTTGATAGACGGCCCAAGGGTCAGAACCATCGACGCGGAGGATCGGAGTTCCCAGAAATTCTGCTTCTTCTCTCCCGATCGTCCAAAAAGTCTTGCCGCGAGTAGCCGTAGAGATTCCATAGCCGTTATCTTCCACGCACAAGACTAGAGGAACCGGATTCATCCCCAGATAGGCTAGGGCTTCGTAGACTTCTCCCTCTTGGGTCGAGGCATCCCCTACCATTGTCAGGACAATTTCCTGCTGGGCACTCTGTTTCAGGGTCAAGGCCACCCCTACCCCATGCAAAACCGCAGAACCTACTGGGCTGGAAAAAGAAACTACCCGGTGGGCTTTGCTCGAAAAATGAGAGGGCATTTGTCTGCCGCCAGAGCCGCTGTCTGCCTTGGCGTAGAAATCACAGAAAAGGTCGACCGGGGTAAGCCCACGCGCCAGTAATAAAGGCTGGTCTCGATAATGAGGAAAAATCCAATCTTCAGGAGTCAGCAGATCCGGTAAGACTACGAGCGATTCATGCCCTGTACTGGAAAGTTGGAATGCGCCCTTCCCCTGGTGGATTAGGCTCTCTTCCTTTTTATCCATAAATCGAGAAGTGACCATAAGCCTCAGCCATCGCCTAGCTTGGGCCTGAGTCGGAAGGAGAGAAGGAGGCTCAATCATATTTAATACGCTACCATCCTTCAGGGGCAGAGATAGTCCGTTCTCAAAGACTCACCACTTAAGAACGCCGTGCCTATGCCTGTACAGGACCACACCTTATATATGTTGTACAACCAAAATCGGGATACTCATCACTAAAGTCGGATATTTGCCAGAATTTCACCAGCTCCTTGGTCCTTGAGCGATTCGGCGAGTGCCCGCCCCAAAGCTTCCGGATCTGAAGCGAGGCCTTGTTTGGTGTCCCGAATTAGAGCCTTTCCATCCAAACTCGCGACCATGCCTTCGAGGGTAAGGGTTTCGCCTTCTAACGAAGTGGAGACCCCAATCGGGACCTGACATCCACCTTCCAAAGTGCGCAGCATGGCCCTTTCGGCGCGACAGCACACTTCTGTTGGACGATGATTGAGGACCTGCAATAGTTCGATCAAAGGCTGGTCTGCGGCCCGACATTCGATGCCCAGAGCGCCTTGGCCCACCGCATGAAGGGAGATATCCCCAGGAATCACTTGGTCGATCCGGTCTGCCCAGCCTAGACGGTGTAAACCGGCGACGGCCAAGACAATACCATCGAATTCTCCGGCATCAAGCTTGCGCAGACGGGTGTTGAGGTTGCCACGGATATCTTTAAAAACCAGATGGGGATAGTGATGGCGCAGTTGGGCTAGTCGACGCAGGGAAGAAGTGCCAAGCACTGTACCCTCAGCCAAGGTGCCTAAGGTTTGTCCTTTGTGTTTGCTGTGCAGGACCAGAGCATCGGCTGGATTTTCCCGCTCTGTAACCACTGCTAAGGTCAGTCCTTCCGGTAATTCCGTAGGCAAATCTTTGAGGGAGTGAACGGCAAAGTCCGTGGTGCCTTCCAGCATGCTGACTTCTAATTCTTTGGTAAATAAGCCCTTATCGCCGATTTTGGCAAGGGCAACGTCTAGAATTTTGTCCCCCTGAGTCTTCAGTTCTGTCAAAGGGAAATCGTAGTCAGGATAAATTTTCTGGAGTTCTCCCCGAACCCAATGAGACTGGACGAGAGCGAGTTGAGAATCTCGTGAACCGATGCGTATTGCGGTGGACACCACACGCTCCCAGGGAGCTACCCTTTATTTGAGTGATCTGCGCTCCTTATGGTACCGCGTTTGGCTCTGGGATGGGCCAGTTCGTAAACCTTGCGTAGTCGCTGGGATGAAAGATGGGTGTAGACCTGGGTGGTGGCAATGGTGCTATGGCCCAAAAGTTCTTGGACTACTCTGAGGTCTGCGCCGCCTTCCAAGAGGTGGGTGGCAAAACTATGGCGTAGGGTATGGGGAGAAATACTAAATCCGAGAACCTCTTGGCCTAAGGTCTGGAGCCTTTGTTGGAGGGCACGAGCAGTGAGGCGGTTTCCATCTTTTGCGTTGAGAAAAAGAGCCTGTTCCGTGGGGGTTTTGACGAGTTCAGGCCGACCGATCCAGAGATAGCTTTCTAGGGCTTGCATCGCCGGACCATCGAGTAGGGCAATCCGTTCTTTATTGCCTTTGCCGATGACACGCACTTCTCCCTGTTTGAGGTTTAGCTTATCCAGATCAATCCCAATCACCTCTGATACCCGCAGTCCCGTGGCATAGAGAGTATGAGCCCAAGCCCGGTCCCTAAGCTTGATTGGGTCATCTCCTGTCAGTGCAGTTAGCAACTGTTGGGTTTGGGTTTGGTCTAAAACTTTGGGCAAAGTCCGGCCCTTCTTTGGGCCATGCAGTTCTTCGGTGGGATTGCTGGTACGGTATTCTTCCCGGACCAAAAACCGATAAAAAGACCGCAGGGCCGCCATTTTTCGATTGCGGGTGCTGATCTTGTAGTCTTGTCGAGCGAGGTCTGCAAGATACCCTCGTACTTCTCGGGTGTCCACTTCCAATACGGAAGCTACGTGCAAATGGGCCATGAACTGTTCCAAGTCGCGACGGTATGCCTCACGGGTATGGGAAGAAAAATTGCGTTCGACGGCTAGATAGCTCAAGAACTCCTCTAGCAGCGGTGTAGATTGACGTACGCCTTTGCTCTGACTGGTTTCAGAAGCATCGCGAGTGGGAGTGTTACTCATTTTTCAGGCCATTCATCCTTGAGTTTTGAGTACGCAGACGGCTGCAGGTCTTCGCTGTAGAGTATATCGCCGCTCGGGCTTCGGCTACGCTCAGCCCAAGCTCTGGTTTATGTGCATGGTCAACTTGCGTCGTGATTCTCCGTTTCGCGACAGAAAAATCTTTATTTGTCGCGATTCGTATTTGCGCGACAAATAAAGTGACGCGATAATAGAGATGCGTCTTTTATTTGTCGCGTATCATGCCAAAGTATCTCGCAGAAGAAGATTTGAACATTCTTGTCCAGGCTGTTGCTCGCTACCCTGAAGGGGCAAGGCTCGACGAGCTACTTCCCCTCGGGAACTTACAGCGACGGACGTTGCAGCGGCGGCTCGCTTTGCTGCAAAAACAAGGGTTCCTGGCGACAGAAGGGCATGGTCGAGCAACTAAGTACCATTTACTTCAAAGACTTCCTGCGCACCGGGAACAGTATCTTGTCAGACCGTCTGAAAGAGACAGTGAAGATGTGACGCTCGATGAAGATGGTATTTCTGTCTCTGCTGAAGGGCAGAAGATTCGAGCCTACGTGCATCTACCGCTTACCCAGAGGAAGCCCGTTGGGCACAACCGCGATTTCCTCGATGCCTATCAAGCCAACCAAACGTTCTATCTTCCCCAGGCGATGCGCGACGAAATGGCCGCGATGAGCAATCCATTCGCTCAGCAAATTCTTCCAGCCGGTACCTACGCTCGACAAATCTTTAATCGCTTGCTCATAGACCTATCGTGGAACTCAAGCCGACTTGAAGGCAACACCTATTCGCTTTTAGAAACGCAACGCCTTATTGCCTTTGGACAGAGCGCTGAAGGGAAGGACAGCCTAGAGGCGCAAATGATCCTCAATCACAAGGATGCGATCGAGTTCTTGGTCGAATCTGCAGAACAAGTTGGTTTAAATCGGTTTACGATCCTTAACCTTCATGCCCTGCTGTCAAATAATCTGCTTCCAGATCCAGAGGCCAGTGGGCGGCTACGCTCCATTCCCGTGAACATTGGTGGTTCTGTCTATATCCCCTTAGCTGTTCCTCAACTCGTCGAAGAATGCTTTAACCAGATCCTAAACACCGCCTCTGCGATAGAGGATCCCTTTGAGCAAGCGTTCTTTGTGATGGTTCACCTGCCTTACCTACAACCATTTGAGGATGTGAATAAGCGGGTCTCTCGCTTGTCGGCTAATATCCCGCTCATCCGCAATAATCTCTCTCCCCTCTCATTCACAGGTGTTCCAAACCGTATCTACATTGCGGGCATGCTCGGTGTCTACGAAATGAATCAAGTTGAGTTGCTTCGTGACGTGTTTGTCTGGGCCTACAAACGCTCCTATGAAAACTACATTGTTGTCCGTCAATCCCTGGGTCAACCCGATCCCTTCCGCCTCCGCTATCGTCAGCAGATGATCGAGGCCATCGGCCAGGTAGTCCGGCAAAAATTGATAGGGCAAGATATCCCCGTTTTCATCAAGCATTGGAGCAAAGACAACTTGCCAAAAGAGGACCAACCTCGCTTTGTAGGAGTTGTTGAGGCAGAGCTATTTGCGCTACACGAAGGTAATTTTGCTCGCTTCCGTTTGCAACACTCAGAATTCCTTGACTGGTTTGACTTATTCAAGCATTCCGTCAGAAGGTAAACCAGAACCGCTCAAGCATATAGATTCAGATATCTGGTCTCGGAGAATCGATCTGGAGCATCCGCAAGTGTATCGAGTTAAACATGACCGAATCGACCTTCTGGCCTGTCGATATCATTATTAGGTATTGATACTGTTTGGGGTTCCTTCGCAAAAAAACGGGTGTGTTTTACTGAGGGTAGCCTGCTGCATCGTGATTCATGAAAAAGCGTCGGTGAGAAGATTGACAGCCTGCCAACGACTCCTGGAAAGAACTGCAGCACTCATTATTTTTGCAACAGAACCTATTACGCTGTTTCGTTGAAATCTTAAGATACATTGCACTTTCACGCAGATTTCTTTTTGAGGTCACAGTATAATTCTCCTACGGATTGAAAGTCATGGCTGTCTAAATTCCTCCGGAGTCGGTATGAAATGGGATAAAATGCGTCGCAGCGAAAATGTTGAAGATGTCAGGGGCACTTCAACGGTTGGGCGAGCTACGGGCGTTGGCATAGGGAGTCTCGTCATTGCGCTATTAGCAGGTGCAATCTTTGGCGTAAATCCGGTGACGGTTCTCAACACGATGCAAGGCATCAGTTCAGCTCCCCCTTCATCTGTTCGACAGCAGCCTGCTCAGAATGGTATTACTGATCAGGAGTCAGAGTTTGTGAAGGCAGTCTTGGGCGATACAGAAGATACCTGGTCAGCCATTTTCAAACAGCAACTTCGGACTTCCTATCAACCTCCGCGTTTGGTTTTGTTTCGGGATGGGGTTAATTCAGCGTGTGGGATGGCGAGTACGGCAAGTGGCCCGTTTTACTGCCCACCCAATCAGAAGGTCTATCTGGATATGAGATTTTTTCAAAAGATTGAGGCAACGGCAGGGGCCAATGCGGATTTTGCGCGCGCCTATGCGATCGCCCATGAGGTAGGACATCATATTCAGAATCAGCTAGGAATTGCCTCGCAAGTAAAACAAGCACAGGCACAATCCAGCAAATCCAGAAGTAATGCGTTATCAGTACTCCTAGAACTGCAAGCCGATTGCTTCGCGGGCATTTGGGGACATCATACCGCCCGGAGAGGATTGATTGGAGAGCGGGATGTAGAAGGGGCGATGAATGCCGCGGCCCAAATTGGGGATGATTACATCCAGCGGCGATCGCAGGGGTATGTGGTGCCTGAGTCATTTACCCACGGGTCGTCAAAGGAACGGGTGCGCTGGTTTAATAAAGGACTGCAGTCAGGTTCTATCCAACAATGTGACACTTTTGCAGCGGCAGGCCGGTAATCGCTAAATCCGCTCCAAGCCTCCCATATAAAGCTTTAGCGCGGCGGGGATAGTCAAACTACCGTCTGCATTCTGATAGTTCTCCAGAATTGCCACCAGGGTGCGGCCTACTGCTAGACCAGAGCCATTGAGGGTATGGGCAAAACTAGTCCCTTTTTGATTTTGTTCCTTGAAGCGAATACCTGCCCTACGGGCTTGGAAATCTTCGCAATTCGAACAGCTAGAAATCTCTCGGTAGGTCTTTTGACTAGGGAGCCAGACTTCCAGGTCGTAGCATTTCGCGGCAGAAAATCCCATATCTCCTGTACAGAGGAGCACGACCCGATAGGGCAACTCCAGCATTTGTAAAATCGCTTCAGCATCCTGCACGAGTTTTTCGTGTTCTTCATAGGAAGTGTCAGGATGGGTGATTTTCACCATTTCTACTTTGTTGAACTGATGGAGGCGGATCAGCCCACGGGTATCACGACCTGCACTACCTGCTTCTCTCCGAAAACAAGGGGTATGCGCCACATGATAGATAGGCAGTTGGGCCGCATCTAAAATTTCTTCTCGGTACAAATTGGTCAGCGGGACCTCGGCAGTGGGAATTAGCCATAGGTCATCATCGGCACAGTGGAACAAGTCCTCTGCAAATTTAGGCAGTTGTCCCGTTCCTTGTAGGCTTGCGGAATTAACAAGCAGGGGAGGAGAAACTTCTGTGTACCCATGCTCCAGGTGACGGTCTAGCATCAGGTTCGCTAAGGCCCGTTCTAGCTTAGCCCCAAGACCGACTAAGGCGATAAAGCGTGCTTGCGCTATTTTGACGGCTCGGCTGACTTCGAGAATACCGAGCTGTTCTCCCACTTCCCAATGGGGTTTCGGCTCAAAGTCAAAACTGCGGGGAGTGCCCCAGCGACGGACTTCCACATTTTCATTTTCATCGGCTCCCTGGGGGACCGAGGCATGGGGAAGGTTGGGTACGGTGAGCGCTAAGGTATTTACTTGTTCTTCAACGGTTCTTTCTTGAGCTGCTAGTTCGGCAATACGGTTTTTGAGGGCCGTGCCTTCTTCTTTTAGGGCTGCAATCCCCTCATCCTGGGGATTTGTTCGTATCCGGTGGCCCACTTCCTTGCCAATCGCATTGGATTTGGCTTCTGTTTCACTGCGCTCGGTCAGGAGTTGTCTGCGCTCTTGCTCCAAGGTGAGCAGGGTGTCCACCAAAGAACCATAGCTATCATTACGGCTCAGGAGTCGGGTCTGGAATAGTTCTGGGTTTTGGCGTAGGGATTTTAGATCGATCACGGGGCGTTATTTACGAGTACTAGAGCTTAACCAATCTAAGAGATTTTACTTCCCTATAGATAGTGCCGTTGCGATCCCCTTTTCTCGAATGAGTATAAGTTCTTATCAGTTTATGTCTTCATGATTACCTTATATATAAATGCTGATAGGGCATCAATTGCGTAGAAACTGTGATCAAATAGCAATACTGTAAGTAGCTGTAGCAAAATAAATTTACTCAGGTAATAGCAAAGCATTAGGACGAGTGTATGGCGAGTGTGCAAGCTGTCCGAAACTATGTCGCCTTCCATGTCCAACAGGGCAAGCAGGTACTGAGTCCTGTGCATGGAATTTTGCCGTTCCACGCTCATGTGATTGGTTCAGAAGGTCTGAGCATAGCTTTCTTGCTCTATTGGCGTTCGCTCCGCAAGCATCTAGATTTTCAACATCTTCAAATAGAAGGGGATGAGTTTTGTTTTGGGCAGCTTTTAAAGCCTAATTGGGAATTTGGTCTCTGTGCCCGCTGTGACTTGCTGATCCCGGTACCCGAGGCAGGAGCCTACCAGCCACCCGCCTGCTTTTTGTGCAAAGACATCTCCTGTCTTAGAGACCAGGCGATCGCTTCGCCACATCTTCACTCCAGGGCTGAAAGTCCACAGGCGCTAATCGACAAAGGCTAGATGCAGCAAGGCATTCACGATGGCGGCTGCAATGGTTGATCCCCCTTTACGTCCTTGTATTTGAATTTGTGGGGTCGCTAACGCTGCTAGCGCTTGTTTGGCTTCTTCGACGGCCACAAAACCCACAGGTACCCCAATCACAAGCGCAGGTCGTACATTTCCTGCTTGGATTTGCTCTACCAAGGCCAGCAGAGCCGTAGGGGCATTCCCAATCACAAATAGGCCATGGGGATAGGTTCCAGATAAGGTGAGCATGCCCCCAGCGGTTTGGGTCGGTCCTTCCCCTGGATAGTCCAAGGCACAATAAGGCTTAGGCTTCCCTGCTTTGGCCAAGGTGCTAGCGATCCCTACCGCGACCATCTGCACATCTACGATTACAGGAATATTTTGACGGAGTGCTGTAATGCCCGCTTGGATCGCTCCGGGACTGAAGTGAAATAAGTCTTTTAGTTCAAAATCGGCAGTCGTATGAATGGCTCTACGAATGATGGCATACTCCTGCTCAGACCAAGCATGAGGACCAATTTCCCGATCGATAAGGGCAAAACTTTGTGCAGTAATCGGATGAATATCCATAGGTTATTGAATAGCTCTTTCTACTTCTGCTTCCGCTTCTAAAAGCAGATTTTGTAATCGGTGAATCATCGCTTCTGTAGTCTGCCACATAGCTCGTTGATGGGCTTCTAAAAGTCGTTCAGCCATATCTCGCAGAGCCCAGGGATTTTTAGCGGACAAAAAAGTTTTTACGGCTGGGTCTAGGAGATAGGCTTCTGCGATTCCTTCATACATCCAGTCCGTGACTACTTGCGCGGTTGCATCATAGGCAAAAAGATAATCTACGGTGGCGGCCATCTCAAAAGCGCCCTTATAGCCATGACGCATGACTCCGCGAATCCATTTTGGATTGACCACCCGTGAACGAAAGACTTTAGCCATCTCTTCTTCTAGGGTCTTTATTCTTGGTTTGGCGGGCTGGCTGTGGTCTCCAAAAAATGCCTTTGGCTGTTTTCCGGACAACACTCTGACCGCAGCGATCATTCCCCCTTGAAATTGATAGTAGTCATCAGAATCAAGGAGGTCGTGTTCACGATTGTCTTGATTGTGGAGGACCAGTTCCAACTTAGAGAGTCTGCGAGAAAAAGCAGCATGGGCTGTTTTGCCTTTGCCGCCCCGTCCGTAGGCATAGCCTCCCCAATTCACATAGGCCTGGGCTAAGTCTTGGCTGGTGGTCCAGTTCTGTTGGTCGATCAGTCCTTGCAATCCAGCCCCATAGGCTCCAGGCTTAGAGCCGAAAACCCGGTACATGGCCTGTTCTTGCGCTTGTTCAGCGCTTAAGCCTTCCTGCTGCCAAAAGGCTTGGTCTTTCTGGATGGACCGACGTAACGGATTATCCGTAGGAGATTCCTCCAGTTGGGCAATCGCTTCTACGGCTTGGTGAAAGAGGTCGATGACATGGGCAAAGGCATCTCTGAAAAACCCTGAAACCCGGAGCATGACATCCACTCTCGGTCGTCCCAGAGAAGCGCAGGTAATCACTTCAAAGTCGATGACTCTGCCACTGGCCCGGTCCCACACTGGTTGCACTCCAATCAAGGCCAGTGCCTGAGCAATGTCATCTCCGCCTGTACGCATGGTAGAAGTGCCCCACACAGAAAGTCCCAGCGTTGTCGGATATTCGCCGTGGTCTTGAAGATGTCGTTCAATCAAGGCTTCCGCTGCCCGACGACCGATATCCCAGGAGGTTTGGGTGGGAATCGCTCGACTATCGAGGGAGTAAAAATTGCGCCCTGTCGGTAGTACATCCAAGCGTCCTCGCGTAGGAGCGCCGGAAGGTCCCGGTGGCACATAGCGACCGTCTAGCCCCTTGAGGAGATAGTCAATTTCCTGGTGGGTTTGTTGCACGTTTGGCAGTAGGTTGTCGAGTAGATGGGATATTCCTCCCTCACCCCTCTTCTCCCGCAACTCGTCCCCCACCAACTGAGCTGCTAGCTTTTCTAGGGCTTCCACTAGATCTCCGGCGATACGGGGTTCTACTTCAAAAGCCAGCTTCTGTCTCACTTCTTCGGAAAGGGGCACGGTCCAAGGCGTGGCGAAATCAACGGTCAGCGGGTCAAAGTCCAGACCTAACTCATGGGCTAAAAATTGGGTTATGCCCTTATTCGCTAAGTACGGATTGGGGTTTCGGGCCAGGGCCACCAGTAAGTCTACAAGAGAAGTCCCTTCTGGAGCCTTACCAAAAATATGGAGCCCATCGCGGATTTGGGCCTCTTTTAATTCGCAAAGATAGCCATCCATTTGCATCAGCCAGTGATCGACGGGCGTAGAAAGCTCGATGCCTAGATCTTGATGGAGTGCATGCTCGGTAATCAGTGCCCGGACATGCTGTTCAATCACTCTTAGTCGGGTGGGGTCCAGGCCCGCCGCTTCGTAGTATTCATCAATCAGTCGTTCCAGTTCTTGCAGGGGACCATAGGTTTCGGCGCGGGTCATGGGCGGAATCAAATGGTCGATGACCACCGCTTGGGAACGACGTTTCGCCTGGGCCCCCTCTCCTGGGTCATTGACAATAAAGGGATAAAAGTTCGGGGTCGGGCCAAAGATAGCCTCTGGGAAGCAATCTTTACTAAGAGCAAGGCCCTTGCCAGGAAGCCATTCCAAATTGCCATGCTTGCCTACATGTACTACCGCATCCGCTTCAAAGATATGGCGGAGCCAGTGGTAGAACGCGAAATAGGGATGGGGCGGAACAAGGTCTGGAGAATGATAGTTCGCGGCTGGGTCTTCTTCATAGCCACGGCTGGGTTGGATGCCAACGAAGATGTTGCCTAAGGATAGGCCTGGAACCGGAAAGACCTTATTCTGATGGAAATCGCGCAGCTTGTGAACTCCTGGCGCTTCTCCCCATTGAGCCGTGACAGCCTCTTGGACGGCCTGTGGTAATTGCGAGAAAAACTCCTGATAGGCGACAGTGGTAACGGCTTGATGGATAGAACGCCCTTCAAAACTCTCCTGATCATTGGTCACCCCTTGCGTGAGGGTGCGGATTAAGTCATCTCCATCTGCCGGAATCGCTTCCACGCAGTATCCTGCTACGGAGAGGGCCTTCAGAATTTCAAGGCAACTATTGGGCGTATCCAATCCGACCCCATTGGCAAGACGTCCATCTTTGCTAGGGTAATTGGACAGAATCAGGGCAATTTTCCGCTCTTGCATGGGTCTCCGGCGCAACCGAATCCAATGGGCAGCAAGCGCTGCTACAAACTGCACCCGGGTAGGCTCTGATTGATAGGTAACTACAGGAGTCTCCAGTTGGGCGTCCTGCACTACTTCAGATGATTTGAAAGAAATAGCGCGGGTAATAATCCTGCCATCCATCTCAGGCAGGGCAACGTTCATCGCCACATCCCGAGGGCTTAGTCCCTGCGTGCCTGCTTCCCATGTCCCTTGACTGCTGCTGGCAAGAATAACTTGAAAGATAGGAATATCTAAAGCCTGATAAAATCGCTTCCCTTCGGCAGAATCAATGGAAAATCCTGTGGTGTTCAAGAGGAGGTCTATCGCTTGAAAATAGTCTGCCAAAGCTTCTAGAATTTCTGGCTCTTTTAGGCTTTGAACGAAGACCGGGAGGGTTCTAATCCCTTGTTCCGCAAGCGCAGATACTAAAGCATCAATCGGTTCTAAGTTTCCAGAAAGATAGTGGGCCCGATAAAAAATAAGACCACATTGGGGACTATCAGGGCTCAAGGTTGATATTTTCTGAGGCGTATAAGTTCCCCAGCGTTCTATCTTTTGGACAGGGGTATTTTCAACAGGTTGTTGACTTTGGAAGGCATAAATATAATGCAGTCCTTGTAATAGATTCTCCGGCCCTCCTTCGACGAGATAACGCCACAAGGTATGCACCTGGGTGAGCGGCACCGTTGAATTTTCCATTAAGTCCAGGTCGACCTGTTCATCCCCAGGCAATAGATAAAGGTGGATCCCTCTTCGTTCGGCGAGTTCTTTCATCACTTCCAGTCCATAGGACCAATAGGATCTGCCGCCCAATAGACGAATAATGATTATCTTCGCTTTTTCCAAGACTTCTTCGGCATAGGTATCAATCGTTAACTGCTGTTGCAGATTTAATAGATTGACCGCGCGTACGCTGGCTGGATAAGACCACTGCTTGAGCGCTACGGACAAAGCTTGAATTTCCGTATCGGCTGCCGTTAGGAAGATAATATCGCCTGGGGTTTGCTCGATGAAGACGACCCCTTCTGTGCCAGGTGTCCAGCCACCGGGAGCAACTTGTAAACGATGCATATTAAACCGTTCGCAGGGCAGCTTGAAGCGTAGAAATTTCGTTTAAAGCTTTGCCAATGAGCACTAACCGGGTTCCCCGTTCTCCTTCTAGCCAGGGACGGTCATAGTACTGGTCAAAGCGATTGCCAACCCCTTGGAAGACTAAACGCATTGCTTTGCCAGGGACTTCGACAAATCCTTTTACCCGATAGATTTCGTGGGCTTCTACTAAATATTGCAACTGCTCTAGCAACCTTACCGGGTCGATAGGACCAGCTTCAAAAACAATCGAATCTATTTCATCATCATGCTCGTGGTCTTCCCCTTCTTGGTCATGATGCGACCTGCGGTTATCGAGATCATCTTCGACCTGATGATTAAAACCGAGGAGGATATCGGGGGATAGCTTGCCATAGTTTGCATGAATGATTTTCACATGACTCGGTAATTCAGCCCTGAGCAACGCTTCTACCTGCTGGCGCGTGGATGCATCGATAGAATCAGCCTTATTCAAAATCACCAAATCAGCCACGGCCAATTGGTCTTCAAAAAGTTCTTCAAGCGGCGTTTCATGGTCCAAATTTTGATCAGCTTGGCGTTGGGCTTCTACTTTGTCCCGGTCGGTTAAGGCTCCAGAAGCCACCGCTACCGCATCGACTACGGTCAGAATCCCATCCACCGTGGCTCCATGGCGAATTTCAGGCCAGCGGAAAGCTTTCACAAGCGGCTTGGGCAGGGCCAGTCCACTGGTTTCAATCAGAATTTGGTCTATTTCGTCCCGACGTTCCAGCAGTTGGAGCATCGTGGGCAGAAATTCTTCCTGTACAGTGCAACACAAGCAGCCATTGGTCAGTTCAATCACATTCTCTTCCGGACAATCGCTGCATCCTTTGAGCAAGGCTCCATCAATGCCCAAGGCCCCAAATTCATTCACCAACACCGCTAATCGGCGACCTTGGTTATTTTCTAGCAGATAGCGAATCAGGGTCGTTTTCCCACTGCCGAGGAAGCCTGTAATTACGGTGACCGGAATTTTTTTTGTCATTACTAAAACTCGATTCCTATTTGCGCTTTGATGCCTTGCTCTCGAAAGGGGTGTTTCACCAACTTCATCTCCGTCACCAAATCGGCGACTTCAATCAGTTCTGTGGGAGCGCCTCGACCCGTCAGGGCCACATGCACGGGTTCAGGTTTCGTCTTTAGACCATCGATTACTAGCTGTGGATTCAGATAGCCCAGGGACATCGCCACATTCACTTCATCCAAAAGGACCAGATGATAATCACTGGATTGGATTAGCGCCAATCCCTGACTCCAGGCTTGTTCAACCATTTCGATATCTTTCTGTCGGTCCTGGGTTTCCCAGGTGAATCCTCCGCCCAAGGCCGCAAAAAACACCTGCTCTCCAAAACGGTCTAGGGCAGCCTTTTCTCCCGGTTGCCAAGCCCCTTTGATGAACTGAATAATCGCTACGCGCTTGCCATGCCCCAGGGAGCGAAAGATCATGCCCAATGCTGCTGTGGTTTTGCCCTTGCCTATCCCGGTATGGACAATGATTAAGCCTTTTTCCAGGGTTTTAGCCGCAAGCCGTTCATCCTGTACTTCTTTGCGGCGCTGCATTTTCTGACGATGGAGGTCGTTATCTAACTCAGGCATGAGGGGGATCCTAGGGAGGCTTTTTGGAGAGGGTCTGTATCGTAACTCTTCTTGACACGACTTGGAAGGTTATTTTGGAATCCTTGCCAAATAGGGTGGTAATTGCCTAATACCTATGAGTCTTCTCGAGTCTTCTCCTTTCATGTTCCGGTTCACGGTTAGAAGAATCATTCGGTTCTCCTGAGATAGCCTCCATACAAATCGCTCACTACTCTCTGTTGGCAAATCAAAAATGCCAATTGGCCAAACAAGGGATCACACTCTCACTTTGGCCCGAGTGCATAGTCGGGTAAGGGGCATGCTGAGACGGTCACTGTATTTATTAGGGCGCAAGGGTTTGAAACATTTTTAGTACAAAGGCATAGGGGAACTCCAGTATTCTGTCGTATATTTTCGTACGAGTTTGCACAGTACCCCTAATAGAGAAGGGCTAGGTTAATGGTTAGCAGCAGGTCCATAATTTGTGGGGTCGGCTTCATAGTTAGGTGCAAAAATCTGAATTCCGGCTTCGGCACAACAATCTCGGATATTTTCATTCAATTGGGAGCGCGCCTCGTCAATTTCTTTTAGGGTTTTGTCCTTGAAATACTCCACATCGATATAAACATTAAGCAGGTAAGTGACGTAAACGTCGTTCAGTTCCCCTTGCAACACGAAAGGTAACGGAGACTTAAGCATCCCTTCAGTACCCAATGCGGCTTGGCTCAGAGCCTGGTAAGCTTCCCGCCAAGGGACTTCGTAGCCTAAATATACCGGAGCCCGCAAGATCAGGGGCTGTTTTAACTCTCGATAGCCAAAACTAAAGTTCTCAATGGAACTGGTGCTAATTTGCGAATTGGGAATGCTGATGACGACATTCGTAGGAGTCAGGATGCGCGTGACCAGCAGGGTGGTTTCGAGAACTTTTCCAGAGATGTCGCCAATTTTAATGCGATCGCCCACCCGAAAGGCGCGGGTGTAAATGAGAACGCTGCCAGAAACCAAATTGGAAATGACGGAAGTAGACCCCAGAGAAATTAGCAATCCCAAAAAGACGGATATCCCCTGAAAGGCCGGAGAC
>CASBPW010000276.1 GCA_949127685.1 Candidatus Sivonenia alaskensis PMM_0068
ACTTGACTCCCAAATGATGAATGATAAATAAGTTCATCTATATTTACATTAGTTAATAAATCGGGGATCGTCAAGCATATAAATCGAGTTACTTCAAAATCCAGAAACTATAGCCGTTCTTGATGGCATGAAGAAGCTTCCCCATTTGGGTGGAGCGGTCTACGCTGGGATGGAGCCAGCCGAGAAACCCCACCCTAAAGCTCTTTTTGTTGCCTTAGATACGTATTGATAAAGCCATCAATTTCTTTGATATCCCCATTCATAAAGCCATTCACATTACTCGTTTCGGCATTGGTTCGGTGGTCCTTAATCAGTTGATACGGGTCAAAAGTATAGGTGCGAATGCGCCCTCCAAACCCGGCGGTCACCACTTCACCACGGATTTGGGCCAGTTCTTCTTTGCGTTTCTGTTCGGCAAGTTCCACCAACTTCGCTTTGAGAATAGCCAGCGCTAGTTCTTTATTTTGCAGTTGAGAACGCTGTTGGGTGCACCGGACGGCAATGCCAGTTGGTTTGTGGGTGACCCGAACCGCTGTTTCTACTTTATTGACATTCTGTCCACCAGCGCCCCCAGACCGAGAGGTATCAAACTCTAAATCATCGGGTTTAAGCTCTACCTTCACAGAATTGTCGATGAGGGGCATCACTTCCACCCCTGCGAAACTGGTCTGCCGTTTACCTGCGGCATTAAAGGGACTGATACGTTCCATGCGATGGTTGCCTTTTTCAGCCGTCAAAAAGCCATAGGCATTGCGACCATCTACGATCAGGGTGGCGGACTTGATACCGGCCTCCCCTCCCTCTGAAATATCCACCAAACTTGTCTTATAGCCTCGATTTTGCGCCCAACGGGTATACATCTTGAGCAGCATTTCCGCCCAATCCTGGGCATCCGTACCACCTGCTCCAGCATTAATCGTCAAAATGGCTCCCCGCTCATCATAGGGACCGCTCAAGAGTTGTTCTAGCTCCCACTCTTCCAATTCCGACTTGAGCATCTGCACATTCTGTTCCGCTTCAGGGAGGAGAGAGTCATCGCCCGTTTCTTCCAGTAATTCCAGAGCTGTCTGCGTATCTTCTAGGGCTGTACACCAGCGCTTATAGCTCTCTAGGGGCGTCTTCAAAGTACTCAATTGCTGCATCATCGCTTGGGCCTGGTCATTGTCATCCCAAAAGTCTGGGGCGCTGATGCGTTGTTCTAAATCATGAACGCGGTCTTTGAGTTTAGGAAGGTCAAAGATATTCCTGAGTTTTACCCAGGCGCTCACGGAGTTCGGTCGCTGCTTGTTTGAGCTCAAACAATTCCATATAACAAAATTCCACAGGACTGAGAGTAACTTAGGGATTACCTTTCTTGATCCTAACTCAAGGTGGGTTTTGCGCTTCAGACGTATGCTAAAGAAGTAACTCCCTAGACGGCTATGGAACTATTTCGCACAGGAACCTGGATTACCCTTGGACTGATGGTCGCAACGACCTTGGCAGCCATCTTTGGCTTAGTCCGTAAAACACCGTGGCGGTTCCAGGCCATCGGGACTACAGGGTTTTTGGGCGTATTGGCAGCTGGATTGTTCGCCCTGAGTCTATTTCCTATTTCTCGGACAGCTATTCCTGGGGCGCAAAAATTTGACATTCTCTATGACCAGGGAAGTGACCGGATTGTGGCACGGGTCGAACGTACGATTCAGCCCGAACAGTTAGAAGCCACGCTCAAACAAATAGCCAGCCGTTCTTTTACCACGGGTCGTATTCTCAAAGAAGGCCGAGGCCCTTTGATTGAAGCGCGTACCCTGGTAAGGCCCGCCCCAGGCATCGGCCAAATCATTCAACTCGGAACTTTGCAGAGTGAAAGCTATTTAAATAACGGTAAGCCTGACAAATTCACCCTCAATAAAGAGGGTTTTGCAGAAGTGCAAAAGATCTTGAAAGAGCATCCAGAATTAAATCAAAATCCTAGAAGATGAGAGAATCATCGGGAAAGAGGTTAGATCCTACGCTCTGAGGCCCAGAGTGTGATACCTTTAGCCTCTGATGCAAGACTAATTCCAGTCTACTGTTCGGTCAGATTGATGAGCCAAGTTTTAGACCGCCTGTTCCAGCAGGCTATACGAAAATTGAAAGCCAAAGGCTATAAGGTGGACCCCGATGACTTTAACAGTGGCTCTTTTGTGGTAATTCGCCCTAACGGTTTTCCAGTAGATTCTCCCTCAGGTGGATGGCAATTTTCGAAGATGGATGTTATTCGTTTTTCGGAAAATGAGATTTAGTCTCAAAGCGTGAGGTTGCTTTACAAAAAGCGGTTACTCTTGCATCCATACCCGTAATCGCTGTGCCGATCACTACACTAAAAGCACCTAATTGGTAAGCTTTAGCAACGTCTTCAGGAATGGCGATGCCTCCTTCACAAATAATAGGGACCGCAAGTTGCGTCGCTAAGATTTGCAAGAGATCAAAACCTGGAGGGGTAAGGTTTTGGGTTGCTTCCGTATAGCCGTATAGCGTTGTTCCGATCAGTTCAGCTCCTAAACTTGCACTGAGTTTTCCTTCTTCAAACGTGGCAATGTCAGCCATTACAGGAACAGCCAATTTTTTTCGAATCTTCGGAAGTAATTCTTGAATAGCGACCCCATCGACTCTGGGGCGTTCTGTGGCATCTAGCGCAACGATGTCCGCTCCTGCTTCGACGACGGTTTGGGCATCCTCAAAGGTAGGAGTGATATATACGGAAGAACCGGGAGCAGTCCGCTTCCACAACCCTATGATCGGAATGCTCACCAGCCGACGGACGGCCTCGATATGAGCAGGGCTTTCAATACGTAGGGCAACGGCACCGCGCTTCTGAGCGGTCAGTGCCATCGCAGCAATTACATGGGGGTCATGTAAAGGTGAATCTTTGGGGGCCTGGCAGGAAACAATCAATCCCCCTTGGAGCAGTTCCAGTCTCATTTGGGTTTGACATAGCAAATGGCACTACGAAGAATATAAATTTCTATATTGAAATTGTCCAGAAGGCAAAAACAATCCGTATCTATCCATTTGATTTTGCCAATCAGCAATTCATCCGTAATTATTTTGATCTCTACGGCAGTTTGTTCTTGAATCAGCCGCTGGAAGATGCGGGTACTCGGGATGGTGGTATCGAGTGTCATAAAGGCCTCTATAAAGAACTAAAAGAACTAATAAGTTGCTGCGGGGTAGAAGATATTGGGGTCTTTAATATTATCTATTTTTCTCCACCCATCGAGGACAGATTTCTTAATCGTAATAGTCCTTTTCTCTGTGCCTGTCCGTGAAAAATCAGGTTTCATCATAAAGGTCAGAGAAACAGCATCTGCTTTTTTCAAAGCATCCAATTGTTCTGTCACAGAATAAAGGGCAATACGATTACGGCTTGTTGCATCATTCTTGAGCGTATAGTTCTTGTCACCAATTTTTAACTCTAGGGGCTGACCTGTAACAATCTCGTAGTTATAACGAGGGTCTACGCGCAACTGGATATAGTTATAGCGGTTGCCAGACGACTTAAAAATATTCAGAAAATCTATGCGCCATTGTGCGTCTTTATCATCATTGACCGTATCTGGAATTCGATAGACAACAGAGTTGTTTTTAGCATCTGTGGTGCGGGTAATTTTTTTATCAATCTCAGCCGGGGTGAGCGGTTTTTCGACCTCCGTGCCACCCCCGGCACAAGAGCCTAGGCTCAAGGCTAACCCTACAAACAATATCCATGGGATAGTACGTTTTAACATCTGTATTCCACCCTGCCATCTTACTAATCTAACGGTCAATCCAAGCCTCATGCTATTCTAAGGCATTGATATCACACCTTGAGCTGCACTGGGACATAAATCAACTAAGAAACAAGAAGCACAATCAGGCTTACGCGCACCGCAAGTAGCTCGACCATGATAAATCAGTCGAATTGACCAGCTTTCCCAATCAGGTTGGGGCAAAATCTTCATCAGGTCTTTCTCTATCTTTCCTGGATCATCGTGATCGGTAAATCCTAAGCGATTTGAAAGACGCTTTACATGGGTATCGACGGTCACTCCGGCATTGATACCGTAGGCGTGGGCAAGAACCACGTTGGCCGTTTTTCGAGCAGCACCGGGTAACGTAATCAATTCTTCCATCGTATTCGGAACCACCCCATCAAATTCACGAACGATTTTCTGAGCAGTGGCCTGAATATTCTTGGCTTTGTTGCGGAAGAATCCCGTAGATTTCACCAGATCTTCAATCTCTATAGGGTTAGCCTCAGCCATAGATTGCGCATCAGGGAAGCGAGCAAAAAGAGGAGGTGTGACCTTATTGACCCGTTCATCAGTACATTGAGCGGAGAGAATCGTCGCCACCAAGAGTTGGAAAGGCGTTTCATAGTCTAGAGAGCAAGTGGCATCTGGATAATGACTTTTGAGTCGAGTCAAAACTTCCAGAGCTCTGGCTATTTGAGCTTTATGAGAGATGCGGGGCATAGCTTAACTGTTGCTTTGAAGCGCGCCTGCTACGAGAGAAAAAGTATCTTTGAAAATTAAGACCAATCCCAAACCGACAAGCAAGAGCAAACCTGTTTGCATTACCTGCATTTGGAAAGCTTCGGAAGCAGGCTTACCGCGCACGGCCTCGAATAAGAGGAAGACTAAATGTCCACCATCCAAGGCAGGCAAGGGAAGGATATTAATTACACCCAAGCTAATGCTGATAATTGCCGTTAACCAGAAGAAAGAACGCCAATCGTCTTGAATCAGTTGAGAACCCTTATCGACAATCCCAACGGGGGAAGAAAGGTCATTGACGCTGGTATGGCCAGAGAACAATCCCGTGATGCCTCCAAGGGTCTGGCTGAACATGCCACTATAAATTTGGTTGGTCTTGCTCACCGCTTCTGAAAGACCAGAAACCGGGCGATAAACACGTGCACCGTGGGGTTGTAGCTGTACTCCAATTTGGCCCTTCTCGTTGGGTCTGATTTCCATAGTCAGTTGTTCTTTGCTCTGCGCCTTCTCAACCCTCAAGGTGACAGCCTTGCCCTTGCTACCCTTGACCACTTCAGCCATAGCCCCTAGTCCTTTCTCATCTCCTGATAAGGGCTGACCATTTGCGGCTAGAATCACATCGCCTGCTTTGAGGTTCGCTCTTTGGGCAGGGCTATCTGGAATAATTTGGGCTAGCAAAACTCCGCTGGGGGTAGCCCGATGTCCCTCAGGGAGACCACCAATACTAATCATGGTGATTATGGCGAACCAAGCAAAGATGAAGTTGGCAATAACCCCCGCTGAAATGACGACAATCCGCTGAATGACCGGACGATTCTTCAGCAGATTGGGGTCATTGGGTGGAATCTTGCTATCAGGATCTTCATCAGGAAAACCAACATATCCGCCGAGAGGGATAGCCCTGACGGCATACTCTGTCATCGGCCCCTGATACTTCCAAATCACAGGACCAAAACCAATAGAAAAGCGGGTGGCATAAATCCCCTGAAGTCTGGCTGCCAAGAAATGGCCCAGTTCATGAATGATAATCAGGATCAGTATTGAAAATATGGCAGCTAGGACGGAAAAAACTTGCATGAAAAGAGGACCTCAAACCAGAGCAGCAGGGTTATACATTCTTCCACTGATTCCATTGTAGGCAAGAGCGGAGCAGATTCGCCCATAGGCTCTTCTACGGAGATAAATTTCTGAGGGCTCTAGCCACGGTAAAATCGAGAGTACTAGCTACCTGCAGAGTTTGACCTGTGACCTACACTCCCCTCCATGCTCAAGATGCAACCCAGACGAACACAGCCCTTGGTACCCGCCCAGATGCCCTGGGAAGGTATGGAATTTATGGCGGCAAATACGTACCAGAAACCTTGATGAGTGCGCTAGAAGAATTGGAAAAAGCTTACTATCTCCATACCCAAGACCCTCAGTTTCAACAAGAACTCCAAGGCTATCTCAGAGATTTTGTAGGCCGCGAAACCCCGTTATATTTTGCAGAGCGGCTTACCGCACACTACGGTGGTCCACAGATCTATCTGAAACGCGAAGATTTAAACCACACCGGTGCCCATAAAATTAACAACGCCTTGGGGCAAGCGCTCCTGGCGATCAGAATGGGCAAAAAACGCATTATTGCGGAAACCGGAGCTGGTCAGCATGGAGTAGCAACCGCAACGGTCTGTGCCCGCTTTGGTTTGGAATGCATCATCTACATGGGTGTGGAAGATATTGAGCGGCAGCATCTTAATGTCGTCCGCATGAAACTCATGGGCGCAAAAGTGCATCCAGTATCTGCAGGCAGCGGAACGCTCAAGGACGCTACCAGTGAAGCGATCCGCGACTGGGTAACCAATGTCAACGACACCCACTACATTCTGGGTTCTGTAGCGGGTCCTCATCCCTATCCCATGATTGTCCGAGACTTTCAGGCGGTGATTGGTCGTGAAACCCGCAGACAGTGCCTGGAGCGTTTTGGCCGTCTACCGGATGTGCTCTTGGCCTGTATTGGCGGTGGCTCTAACGCCATGGGCTTATTTCATGAGTTTATTGACGAACCGACGGTGCGGATGATCGGCATCGAAGCGGCTGGAGAAGGAGTGCTCACCCCCCGCCATGCGGCGACCCTAACCAAGGGCCGTGTAGGGGTCCTTCACGGAGCGATGAGTTATCTCTTGCAAGATGACCAAGGCCAAGTCCAAGAAGCCCACTCCATCAGTGCTGGTTTGGACTACCCTGGCGTCGGACCAGAGCATAGCTACCTCAAGGATATGGCGAGGGCAGAGTACTACAGTATTTCTGATCAAGAAGCATTGGATGCTTTCCAACAGGTTTCTCGCTTGGAAGGAATTATTCCGGCTTTAGAAACGGCTCATGCTTTTGCTTACCTTGGAACCCTCTGTCCAACCCTAAAGTCTGATCAGATCATAGTGATTAACTGCTCCGGTAGAGGCGATAAAGATGTCGATACTGTGGCCGCTCGTTTAGGAGGCCTATTGGGATAAATGTATAAAATAACCATTTGGGCATTGTTGTCCGCTTTCACGTTGAACACCCCTGTGTTTGCCCAAGCTTCTGTATTGGGAGGAACGGTGACTCCCCAGCAAACAACCACAAAAGCCCCCGGCAATAGTTTTGACGAGAATGTAAAAGAAAAAGCGCAGGAGACCGCACTCAATAACTGGTACGAAGAAGTAATTGGTACCCTCAATCAAAAGATGCCCCGTAAGCGCTTCACCATCAAAGGAGATGTGCGCATAGCGGTTAGCAATGAAGGCAAACTCTTGGATGTGCAGTGGATTAAGCCTACCAGTGATGAGAAATTCAATAAATCGGCCTTTGCAGCTTTAAAAAATGTCACGCTTAATCCTCCTCCAAAGCCAGATCCAACGGGAGCCTACGTTATGGAAATTACCTTGGAAAGCCGTCCTCCTGTGCGTTAATGAATCACG
>CASBPW010000277.1 GCA_949127685.1 Candidatus Sivonenia alaskensis PMM_0068
AGACCGGATTGAAGGAATTGACGAACCGGTTGCCGCTAAAGGCTTCGGATTCTAGATTCCTCTGGTTATAAATGAAACCCAGGTTCTCCATAGGGCCTGGGTTTTTAGTAAGTTAGGTAATTAATGTGCGCTCGGCTGGTTCAGCGAGTAGCGGTAGCAGTGTTCGGAAGATATTTTGCTCCTTGGACCGTTCCCCTGCTTGCCATCTCTTTATTGATCGCGGTCAGCACCACGCGCTTATCCCTAGACCATTCTGGGGCAATAAGCAGGTGCTTGAGGCCATCTCCCGTGAGTCTGTGAATCTGCATC
Organism: Candidatus Sivonenia alaskensis PMM_0068; assembly: GCA_949127685.1. GTDB lineage: Bacteria > Cyanobacteriota > Cyanobacteriia > Gloeobacterales > PMM-0068 > Sivonenia > Sivonenia alaskensis. The sequence continues at coordinate 310 of CASBPW010000277.1, forward strand.
TGCGGGGGCAGGCGTTCCAGAGAATCACAGACCCAGCCTACATACGCTTCCATCGAAAACATCGGAATATCGCCGATTTTGTACTGAAAGGCCATGATCGACCCCCGCACAATATGCAGTGAATGAATTTTGATCCCTGTCACTCCGCTTCGCGCCATCAGGTTTACCGATTCCATCATCATGGCTGGAGTTTCCATCTGTCCGGGAGCAGAGGGCAAGCCGTGAATCAGATGTCCGCAGATTTCGATGCCCCGACGCTGGGTGCGCTGGACGGCATCGGACCATTCTTCAACCGTATGGGCGCGATTAATAAATTCCAAGGTCTGATTATGGGCTGACTGGAGGCCGTATTCCACCCATAGATATTTGCGCCGGGCTATATCCGAGAGCAGATCTAAGGTCTTTTCTGGGACGGCATCGGGGCGGGTGCCAATGGCAAGCCCTACTACTTCAGGATGCTTCAGCCCTACTTCATAGACCTCTGCTAGGCGATCTAAAGGGGCATGGGTATTCGTAAACGCCTGATAGTAGGCAATGAATTTCTGTGCTTTGTTTCCATAGCGTGCCTTCCATCGGGCGATTCCCTGTTCCAACTGTTCTGTTAGCGAGGTGGTGGGTGGGGTGATTTGGGCGGAAGAACCGGAAGCATCACAAAAAGTACAGCCGCCTTTGGCCTTTGTGCCATCTCGATTTGGACAGTCAAAACCTGCATCTAAAGTGACTTTGAATACTTTTTTACCAAAGCGTTCTTTGAGCACTTCGCTATGGAGTAGATAGGGCAGAGCTTGAGACACCGTTACTAGCAGAGAGTGGCTTTTCTATTATTAGTTTTATCGGCCCGAGTTCCTAACGATTCTTGCCTATCTCCCCAAATTGTCATCCCCGCGACGGAGGAAATCCAAGCCATGGGGACCCTCTCTCCATCATCTACAATTGAGTGAGGTCCCTAGCCTATGCCAAGGTCATCGACACCTACTGCTGCGAGGCCAAGATCACCGTAGAAGTAGAAATCCAGGAGAAACTGATGTCTACTCTGAGTCAATCTTCAACTGAAAGTCTTGCCAAAAGTGCGCAAGAGAAAAAAAATTGGACTGATGCGGAATTCATGGCACTTCCTGACGATGGACATCGTTATGAGTTGGTAGACGGAGCGTTAATTGATATGGGGAATTCCGGTGCGAAGCATGGCTATGTCTGCAGCACGTTGATGATTTTGTTGGGTAGCTATGTCCGACTTCAAAGACTAGGAGCCATGTTTGATTCCAGCACTGCCTTCAAGATGAAATCGGGCAACAAGCGTGCTCCAGATATTTCATTCGTCGCGAAAGAACGCTTACAAGGACTCGAAGACCTCCCCGATGGTTTTCTAGAGGGCGCACCCGACTTGGTAGTGGAAATCCTTTCTCCAGGCAATACAACGGAAGAAATCCACACCAAAATTGTGGAATATTTTGAGAACGGTGCCCGCTTAATCTGGGTCGTCCACCCCAATGAGCATTACGTACTGGTCTATCGCTCTTCCAAAGAACCCGACCGCCTGCTCAAATCCACTGACTCGCTGGATGGCGAAAACGTGGTCTCTGGTTTCCTACTTCCTGTCGCTGATCTATTTCAAAAACTTGCCTTCTGAGGAGCGGTTGCTCACCAACCTTCTGATGAATTCACTAAAGCCGTTGTGGCCTGTACCATAGACGGTAGCCCCCTTATCACCACGTATGTTAGGCAAGTTTTTCAAAAAACCAACAGAACCGAATGACCGCGTTCCTCCAGGGCAATATCTGACCAACGGATTCCCGATCATGACCTATGGGCGCACGCCTACCGTGGCTAGGGACGCTTGGGAATTCAAAGTCTGGGGTTTGGCGCAGGAAAAAACCTTCACCTGGCAAGATTTCATGGATATGCCTCAGGTAGGTCTAACCGCAGATTTTCACTGTGTGACCCGTTGGTCCAAATTAGAGGTGCAATGGACCGGGATCAAAGTTTTAGACTTTCTCAAAACGATTGAGTGGGACTCAGAAAAGACGAAGCATGTCATGGCCCACTGCTATGGCGACTACACCACGAATATGCCCCTGGAAGATTTCCTCAAAGAAGAGAATATATTTGCCCATATCCTCTCGGGTGAGCCTCTCCCCGCAGAACACGGTGGACCGATGCGCCTTTTGGTCCCCCACCTCTATGCTTGGAAATCCGCCAAGTGGATTAATGGGCTGGAGTTCATATCTAGCGAACAACTAGGCTTTTGGGAACAAAATGGCTACCATCGCCGGGGAGAACCCTGGACTGAAGAACGTTACAGCCTATGAGGATAGCCTGGAGAAAACTGCTTCCCTGGATGCTCATTCTGCTGTCGGGTTGTACTGAAGGGCGTACCGCGCTGGAGAGTGAAGCCACCGCTGCGATGATGCGAGGGGATTTTGCCCGATCCATTCCCCTATGGAATCAAGTCCTCGCCAAGGACCCCAAGAATGCGGATGCCTACCGAGACCGAGCGACGGCTAAAGTTGCCGTAGAAGATTTGCCAGGAGCTTTAGCAGACTACAACGAGTCTATAGCCTATGCCCCTCGTGTAGGAACTACCTATCTCTATCGTGGGGCTATCTGGGAAGCGATGGGGCGATGGGATGATGCGATTGTGGACTACAACCGAGTGTTGCAGTTAGAGCCTAGAGCCGATGATGCCCTGAATAACCGGGGCCATGCCTACGGAGGAAAAGGACAGTGGACACAGGCAATCCAAGATTTTCAAAGCGCTTTGATCCTCAATCCCCGCTCTGATATAGCCCGCCTCAATTTGGCGCTGGCCTTCCTTGAGACGGATAAACCGAAGCGAGCTCTGGAAGTCTATGCCAAAGCTTCTCAAAAAGAACGAACCTTCGCTGATTTTCAGGTAGCCCAAGCCTTAGCCCTGTGGGAGAACAAACGCCCTAAAGAGGCAGCCATGTTGATGCACAAAGCCTTAAAACAAGACCCCCGCTATGGAGACCGCCAATGGCTTCGAGAACTCCGCCGCTGGCCCCCTAAAGTCGTGGCGAAGACGTTAGCAATGGAGCAAGCGTTGAAATTGAAGCCCTCTAGCCCTGGACGTATCACCAGAGGGCTTTGACTGGTTTGACAGGAGCTAAAGGCTGGATCGGAGGGGCTGCTTCTGTAAAGATGGCGGGGGCACATTGGACCGGGAGAACCCGTGAAGGAGTGGATTGAGCCGCAGCATCCTGAGAAAGCTTGGGCCCTACTACATAAAGACTGAGGGCACGACTCACGGCAAAATCTGGGTCTGACTGAGGACAAGCACTATTGACCCGAATTTGCAGGGCCCGCACCCCTTCGATATCCACATCGACCGGGCTAAGAGGCTCTACGGAGTTGTAGGTGGAAGCAAAAAGACGCTTCCCATCTCCTATAATTTCCATCTGCACAGGCTTTTCATAGCCTTTGTAGGGCATGAGAGAGCCTAGGTTAAAGCGGAAATTTTTCCAGGGGCTACTGGCGCCCAAGTCCATGGCTAGTGTGGAATTTTTGCGTCCGGGCAAAATCCAAGCCTGATCGTAGATTGATCCATTCAGGTCGTAGGCCTTGCCGTACTGTACATTCCGTTGGTTTACCGGCAAGGTCTTTTCAAAAAGATTAATCGTGCGGAAATCCACCGCATCCTTGGTAACGACGATGTCTGGAATACTGACGTTTTTGGCGACGCTCTCCTTCTGCAGCGGTAAGCTCTGGGCATACACGGGGACACACACTGGAAGTACAGCTGTGAAAACTGCTAAGGCGCAAGCCAGAGCTATGGGACGCATATTCTTCTCCTCTTGGGGCGCATCGGCTGGAAAGTTCTTGATGATTCGCTCTTGGCTCAGAATACCCATATCGTCAGCTTTACTAAAT
>CASBPW010000278.1 GCA_949127685.1 Candidatus Sivonenia alaskensis PMM_0068
CCAAAATCCCCTATTCCTTTTTTGAGAGGTGCTCGCTAGTGGTCAGTAGCCTAGAGCGTACGGATATCCGTACGAAAAATCGTGAGCTTTTAAGCCGTTTAGGGCAAGAAATTACTTATCAAGACGTACTAGCCACCATCCCTCGAGAATGCTTTGAAAAAGATACCGTCCGCGGACTTGTAGCCGTAGCACTCCATTTGGTCATTTTGGCTATTTCCTATGCCCTGCTCGCCATCGCTCCAGTTTGGGCAGCTCCTCTCCTCTGGGTCTGGATTGGCACCGTGCTCTGGGGAAATTTTGTACTGGCCCATGATTGCGGCCATCGCTCTTTCTCCCCCTACAAGTGGCTGAATGATTTCATTGGCCATACGCTCCTGCTCCCAACCCTTTATCCTTTTCATTGCTGGCGGATTATGCACAATCGCCACCATGCCTGGACGAACCATCAAGACAAGGACAATAGCTGGAAGACCTTAAAGCCTGAAGAATATTTGGCGATGTCTCCTTTGGATCGTTTTTTCTATCGTTATGTCCATTCCTACGCTTGGTGGTTTGCCTCCGAGATTCATCTCTTCCTCTTTCACTTTGATAAAAATAAGTTCCGGTCTCAAGAATGGCCTGAAGCTCGATTTTCAATTGGCGTAATTCTAGCCTTCAGTGCGCTTTTCTTCCCGGCACTCCTCTACTTCACGGGAGTTTGGGGTTTCATTAGCTACTGGCTGATGCCTTGGGTCGTTTTTCACTTCTGGCTAAGTACGGTTACGATGATTCATCACAACCATCCTGATATTCCTTACTATCCTGCTACAGACTGGAATCCAGTCAAAGCGCAACTGTTCGGGACTGTGCACTGTGAATATCCTTGGTGGGTAGAGCTGGTCTGCTACAAGATTGGGGTCCATATTCCTCACCACCTCACTACGGCTATTCCCTACTACCACCTGCCCGCAGCCCACAAAGCGATCCGAGCCAACTGGCCTGAATTCGTTCATGAATCAAAGTTCACATGGTCCTATGTGCAATCGATTGTTGGCAATTGCCATCTCAGTGACAAAGAGGGCTATCACGTACCCGTCAGTACCGTAGATCACCAGCTCAAGTAATTTCTCTACTGCAATAAGCCCCTCTTTGCAGGAGGGGCTTTTTTATAGGAATGCTTCACAGAAACATTTCCAGGAGCGAGAAGTATCGGTCAATCAAGAAGATGTCTTTTGATAGGCTTATGTCAACATGTAGGGCATTAATCGTGAGCACAGATCGCTGCGACATAATTTTCAAATGCCTGTTTGCTTCCAGGTCATCGTCGCAATAATGGCCAAATTTGTCGTGACAGTGTTACCTAAAAATGGCCACTTTTGAATCATGCCAGATTTCCTTCTGTTACTTGAACAACTGCAAGTAGGCCGTAAAAATATACAGTTTGCCTCGCTTGCCGCCAGTGATTTCGTTCAGTATCCCGAACTGTTCCAAATCAGCAATTAGTTTATAAGCCGATGCCGGTGATATATCCGCTATTTCCCCCACCTTAGAAGCGTTGATGATCGGGCGTTGATACAAGTAATGGACAACCTTCTGTGCCCTTGCTGTTCTGCTTCCTAGGGTCTGTATTTGGCTCTCTACCTGCTTTTGTAACTTAAGAATATTGTCAAAAGTGGCAACGCTGCTGCTCGCAGTTTCGATTATCCCCACCAGAAAAAACTTGAACCATTGCAACAGGTCATTCTTTGCTCTCACTCGCATCAGGTTGTCGTAATAATGCGTGCGATTTCGCTCGAAGAAGTCCGACAGGTATAACACGGGCTGCTTCAATATCCCCTTACTGACCAAATACAAGGTAATTAGCAGTCGTCCCACCCGGCCATTGCCATCAAGGAACGGGTGGATGGTTTCAAACTGGTAATGCACTAAGGCAATTTTTAATAGTTCCGGGAAATACTGCGTATTGTTATGTACGAACTGCTCCATATCGCCCATCAGCTCGCCGATGGAAGTATGTACCGGCGGGACAAACATCGCATCGCTGATCGTTGCTCCGCCAATCCAGTTTTGGCTCTGCCTGAACTCACCCGGCTGTTTGTGTTTGCCACGCACCCCTTGCATCAAGGTTTTATGGGTCTCTCGGATTAATCGCGCAGAAAAGGGCAGTTCTTGCAATCTTGAGATCGCCTCTTTCATGCTCGCTACATAGTTTTGAACTTCTTCCCAGTCGTCCCTTTTATCTGGGGCAACGTCTTCCCTATCTAGCAATGCCTCTTCTATGTTCGTCTGGGTACCTTCAATTTTGCTGGATTGAGTGGCCTCTTTTAGCACATGCATACTGATGAACAGATCAATGTTGGGGATGTACTCAGAATACATATCCAGTCGGCCCAGATCTCGATCAGCTTGCCCAAGCAAGTGAATCAGCTCCATGTTGTCCAGGGCCCAAGCGCGGTTGATTGGGTTGGGCTGAAAGCTTTTGTAATATCCTTGCTGGATATAGCGGCCAGACTGGAAGTTTTTCATCGGAGAGAGCCTACCTTTTAATTAAAATAACCACAATCGCTATTTTAGTTTTTGCATAGAATATAAAATAACCATAACCCCTATTTTAGTTTTTTCACTTAGGCCGGTCTGAAGTTTTTTTAAACACCCTCAAAGCCTTGCCACTTCTGGGATAGGTGGCATTTTAAAACATGCATTTACTGGGTAGACTACAATGGTGCCTCCAGTAGCTCAAACCCCCTCTGTTGAAGGGGTGTAGGCTGTGTAACCTTTTCAAAGCAGGCAACGCTCAGTTGCTGCGGTGGCACTGTACTCTGGACCATTGTGGCCAAGTCCGACAGGAGTGTACGAAAGACCTGTACTTCTTATAGAAGCAAGTACCAGTAGAACTTTTCAGCCAGAATTGTTTACGGCGATTCCCTCTGTTATTGCGCTGTATTATGGTGCAATACGCAGAGGAGTATTGCGATGGACAGTGTTAAAGAGACGGTTAGTTTTCGGTTAGATCCCAGTCTGAAGGCAGCGTTGGATGAAGTGGGTGTAGTCTTGGACCGCGACCGCACCTGGATTATCAATGATGCTTTGAGAGCATACCTGG
>CASBPW010000279.1 GCA_949127685.1 Candidatus Sivonenia alaskensis PMM_0068
GGAGTCGCTTGTCGGCAAGCGCATTGGTGTAATTGCGAATAGTACTGGCAGCCAGGTGATGAAATTAGTTCAGCCTCGTGATTGAGCAGTTTTGGGATGCGAGCGTCCCCGAAACCTTCTTCTTTAAGAACCGCTATTTTAATCGGTTTGCCGAGCTCTTTCTCTAGCTCCGTTTTGAGTATATTCAGGATCTCAACAGTATAGCCAACCCACTCTTCCTTTTCGTTGAAGTAGGAAAAGGGCACCAAATCGAGACGCGCGGCAACGGTAAGCTCTCCCGTTCGCGCTATTTTTTCCATAACAGTTTCCGCTTGGGCAGGAGCAGAAAGTGCACTGACACAGGCAATACCAACCGCAGCGATCGCTAATCTTTTCAGCATTTTGACTCCTTACAATAGGCAACAAATCGATTTGGACTCTATGGCTATTCTTTTACCCATCCCTCCCATCTAAAAATTAGCCAAGAGTGGTTCCAGGATTGTCAAGTTAACGAACCACCTCAAAATTCAGATTAGGCATGGCCTTAGTACTGATCATCTTACCTAGTCCTTAAGAATATAAATTGCTTCGCTAATTCAAACCTAAAGTGGAACAGGTACAAATGACTCATAGCAAGATACTTTTTACGGCGTTCCCTAGTCAAGAGATTTTCGGCGCTAGTCTTTTCTGTATGCAAAGATTTGTAATGCGCCCTTTTTGACGAAATCAGGACTTATGTGGGACCCGCAAACATGGTTTACCACGACAAGACCCGTCTTGACTTGAATCCGACAAAGGGAAATGGAAGCCATGAAGAGCAGCCTATCCCAAACTCACGTTCATTGCGTTCGTCCCCCGTCCATAGAGAATATTCTTAGGAACCTGTTTTTTTAGGATAAATGTCCATGAAAATTTCCATGTATCAGGCCTCAGTGCCCCCACTCCTTCGTTCACTGAATAATCTCGTGGCGATTCTGCAAAAGAGTGCTGCCCATGCTGAAGCCAGAAAAATTGATCCATCTGTACTGATCAACAGCCGACTCTATCCTGATATGTTCCCGCTGGGGCGACAAGTTCAAATCGCCTCAGATAGCGCGAGAAAAGGAATAGCAAGATTAGCAGGATTAGAAGCTCCCAAAATAGAAGACCATGAAACGACCCTTGCTGAACTCATCGCTCGGCTTCAGCAAACCATCGCTTACCTGGAAACATTCACCCCCGATCAGATTGATGGCTCAGAGGAAAAGTCAATTGCCCTTCCGGTGGGTGATGACACCATGCATTTTGAGGGATTGCCATATCTCCTGTACTTTGTTTTGCCTAACGTCTATTTTCATACCACGACGGCTTATGACATTCTCAGGCATTGTGGCGTAGAACTGGGTAAGCGAGATTTTCTTGGTAAACCTTCATAGGGGCTGTAGATCGTTGCGACCCCTCCCGCCCACTCAATCACATAGCAGCACTTCCTCCAATTCAGGCAGGATGAAGGGGGCTTCTTCTCCGGTCGGGGCTGGGACGGAAAGTCCTGGAACCGAGAGATATTTTACTTTCAGGCCAACGGTGTAGTTCTCTCGACTAGGGCCTTGTGCCAGGCCCACCCGTTGTTTGTGTTTGTGCAAGGTTAGGACGGAACGCCACAGGTCAATGCGTCCTGCTGCTTCCATCTGAAATAAGACTTTGACCTGAGCGGCGGCATCGTTGAGGAAATAAATGCTGTGGGAGCGCAAATCACACGGGCCATAAAGTTTGCCATCTTGCCCGATGACCAGGAAAAGCAAACGGACCTCCAAGCCTGTGCAGAGCGCAATCGGCCTTTGCTGTTCCTGCTGGAATTGTTCTTTGATTCGTTGGCGCTGTTGAGCGGGCTGCCCCCGCTGGGCCAGGTACAGGTCATGACTAGGGCAGCCGCGACCGCAGGGATGAGGGGTTGCTGTCCAGTCTCCTGTTTGGCGGTTACGTTCTAGCCCTGGGGTTTCTCCATCACCATTGCCACGGCATTGCAAAGAATTGCTGGCATCATAACGAGCAAACCAAGCATTTAAGAAGTACTCCGGGATAATCGGGACAATATCAATTTCTTGGGGCTTAGGCGGTAGTACGGAAAGCAATTCATCGGGAATGCGGAAATGGGGCAGGTTTTGATTGCCTTCGGCTCCAGCGCTGATGCGTGGGCCCTTCAGGTTTAGGGGAGAAACCGCAGGGGGAGCTGATTCTGTGCTGATTTGAGTGCTGCGGCCACTCTGCGGGTCGAAGGGACGATAGAAGTCTAACCAGGGTTTCAGGCGACTGTTGTTGGTCCCTGTTGGAGAATTTTTCTTGAGCATGGCCTTTTGTTTGAAGGTGAATACGCCTTGTGAGCCGGGTAGAGAACATGGACGACCACGCGAGCCAAGCAGTTATAACCTGTGCGGACGCCCCAGTGAATGCTAAAAGATTAGAGTCGCTGGTTGTGATCTTCATGGAACAATTTGATCTCTTTGGCTCTATCGAATCGCCCGTACCTTCTGCTCCTACGGTCGATCTACAAAAAATTCCTCTGGATGCGAAAATCCCTATCCCGTGCGGGATTTATCCAGATTTGGAAACCCTAGCCAGCCATTGCAACCAGTGCCAACGCTGTGACCTAGGCAAAACTCGGACCCATGCTGTGGTTTCTCGCGGCAATCCAAAAGCGAAGTTGTTGATCATCGGCGAAGCTCCTGGTGCCAATGAGGATGAGACGGGGCTACCCTATGTAGGCAAATCGGGCCAGCTATTGGACAAAATCCTGGAATCGGTCCAGTTCGATCCTAAAGAAGATGTTTATATCTGTAATGTCCTCAAGTGTCGGCCTCCTGACAACCGCGACCCTTCTCTCAAAGAAATAGAACTCTGTAGCGGCTATCTCTTCGAACAAATTCGCTTGGTGGACCCAAAGATAATCCTGCTGACCGGAAAATATGCCATGCAGGTGATCCTGAAGGAGAAAAAGGGCATCACGAAAGTACGGGGGACCTGGCAGGAATGGGAAGGGCGTTGGGTGATGCCCATGTTTCATCCGGCTTATCTCTTGCGGAACCAATCCCGCGAAACAGGCAGCCCTAAATGGTTGATGTGGCAGGATATCCAAGAAGTCCGCAAAAAATACTTGGAATTGACGGCTCAAGAGACCTAATCTGCTGAACTTTGTCCTGTCTGCTGGTCTTGCTTGCATAGATCAGACGATAGAGCCCCGCTTCTATGTGCTTTTTCATTTCGTTGCAACAATGGTTGCTCATATATTCTTTCTCCGATTCAGGTTCATTATTGAACTCCTGACCACGTTGGCAATATCCGTGGGTTGCCCCTAATAACGGTCGGTTCGAGGATTTTGAATGGTGCAAAGGAATTAAAGGCATACCCGACAAAGGATAGATCAAACGCGCTAGA
>CASBPW010000280.1 GCA_949127685.1 Candidatus Sivonenia alaskensis PMM_0068
CCGAAGCGGTCATAGAATTTCAGTTTCTCCAGCATTTCTTTCAGCCGATTTCCTGGTGAGAGAATTTCAAATACAACTTGGGGAGCAACATTCCCTTCCTGCCATTGTTGATAAGACCCTCGGTCTCCTTTTGGTCTACCGAATACAACCAAGACATCGGGAGCCATTCTAATTTTGGGCTCACCTTCAACGGGATACCAGAGCAGGTCCCCCGCAACAAAGACATCAGGAGCTTCGGCAAACAGCCATTCCAGATTTTCTTTAATAGCCACAATCCAGCGGAACTGCTTCGTGTTGTCTGCCATTAGTTGCCCGTCACTGTCTGGATATAGAGGAGCCTCTGAGGCAGGAGCTTTTAGTTGTATGACCATGCGGGACCTCGACTAGGTCTAGATTGGCCCAGTGTAGCGCTGTGGACTATGTTTCTGGAGTTGTGTTGCAAGAATTTTTTTAGCGATAAACAATCTGCTTTAGGGCCTCACCTTTTGCAACCCAGCCGATGCGGGTTCATTTAATAGAGTTTTCTCTATGGAAAACCTAAATTAAATCAATTTTACACTATGAAAGTTGCGCTCTACTATTAGCAGAAGCAGTTAAGCTTGGGTTTTCCCTTTCACTTTTCCATAGGCATTTTGCCGCAGGGAGGAGTGGTTCTAATAACCACTCTAGGGGATTCTCTTGCCGTTATTGCTTTTCTGTTGGACGCAATAGGCTTCAAGATTCTGAAGCTGTTGTCTTTGCAGAATTTCCCCAAAGAAAAGACTCATATGAGGAGAACCCGCATGTCAGACCAAGAAACTACGTCTTCGCCCATAGCTCCGGCTTCACAATCTGGCCTAACCCGCAGGAATTTTCTGGTGGCAGCTGGAGCCGTCGCTGCGAGCAGTTTGTTGAAGCCGGGATACGCCTGGGCTGCAGATACTCCAGAAATCGCGGGTCTGAAGATTGGCTTTGTGGGTCAGACGGATGCTGCACCTCTGATTATAGCCAAGGAAAAGGGCTACTTCGCGAAACATGGCCTCAAGGATGTGCAACTGGTCAAGTTTCCTTCCTATGCGGTCATTCGCGATAACTTAGAACTGGGAGGAGAGGGGGGCGGCGTCGATGCTTCGATGGTGCTGCGGCCGATTGGCTTTTTGATGTCCCTGGGAACGATTACGAAGGGAAACAAAAAAGTCCCGATGTATACACCGCTGTCGCTTAACATTGATGGTCAAGGAATTACCGTTTCTAACGAGTTTAAGGACGAAAATCCGAGGCTGAATAGTTCCGTGATTCGGGCGAAGGTACTCAAGGCGAAGGAGAAAGGTAGCAAGTATAAGTTTGGCAGTACGTTCCCTGGGGGGACGAGTGACTTAATGATGCGCTACTGGTTGGCCGCCGGGGGCATCGATCCAGATAATGATGTGGAGAGCATCATCGTTCCGGCCGGACAACTCGTGGCCAATATGAAAGTGGGGACTATGGCTGGATTCTGTGTGGGCGATCCCTGGCACGCTCGGGCAATCAACCAAAAAATTGGTTACACGGCCCTGGTTTCGGGCGAATGGTGGCGGGATAATCCAGAGAAAGCGGTGACCATGCGGGCGGCCTGGGCGGATAAGTACCCGAAGGCGACAAAGGCTATGCTCATGGCCGTCATGGAGGCGCAACAGTGGTGCGATGTCATGACGAACCGCGATGAAATGGTGAAGATTCTGTCCGGCCGCGAATTTGCGAATGTTCCAGCAGCGGATTTGTTGCCAAGGCTGAAGGGCATCGTGGACTACGGGGACGGACGGGTGGTGCAGAATAGCCCGTACCTGATGCGCTTCTGGAAAAACAATGCTTCCTTTCCTTACAAGAGTCACGATCTCTGGTTCTTGACTGAGAATGTGCGTTGGGGAAACCTGCCGCCCGATTTTGATGGGATTCGCAAGGTAATCGCTCAAGGAAACCGCGAGGATCTCTGGCGGGCGGCGGCTAAAGAGTTGGGTGTCACCCAGATTCCCAAAAGTTCTTCGCGGGGCGTGGAGACGTTCTTCCCCGATAAAGTCAAGTTTGATCCGAAGAATCCGGAAGGATATTTAGCGAGCCTCAAGATCAAGAAAATTCTTGATGTAAAGAGCAAGAAAGGTTAGACGCTGAGGAGCTTGGTGGGGATTGGCCTTGGGTCAGTTCCCGTATTTGTTGCTTGAAATGAACCTGACCTCATTTCGTGGTCACTAATTTTTCTAAGGAGGGTGCAATGACGACTGTATTGGAGAATGGGCAAAAAAAGCCACTGCGCTTAGCGGTGGATCCAAAGACCTGGCGGGCGGTAGCGCCTTGGGTGGCGATTACTGTATTGCTTGGGGTATGGGAGTTGCTCTGCTCTAGTCCTGGGGCGACACTACCGCCACCGTCGCGTGTCGTCAGTGATACCTGGGACCTGATCATCAATCCTTTCTTTCAGGGAAGCGGCACGAACCAAGGTCTATTCTGGCAAATTCTGGCCAGCTTGCAGCGGGTAGCGATTGGCTTCTCCCTGGCAGCGTTAGTTGGGATTACCCTTGGAATTTTGATCGGGGTAAGTCCACTGTTGTATGCAGGCCTCGACCCGATCTTTCAGGTACTGCGCACGATTCCGCCCCTGGCCTGGTTGCCGATTGCCCTGGCCGCTATTCAGAAGTCGGAACCTGCGGCCCTGTTTGTGATCTTCATTACGGCGATCTGGCCCATCATCATCAATACAGCGGTTGGGGTGCAACGCATTCCGCAGGACTATAACAACGTGGCGCGGGTGTTGCAGTTGTCTCGCCAAAAATACTTTCTAAAGATCCTGCTGCCTGCTGCACTCCCTTACATCTTCACGGGATTGAAGATTGGCATCGGTCTTTCGTGGCTGGCCATCGTTGCCGCAGAGATGTTGATCGGTGGGGTCGGCATCGGCACCTTCATCTGGGATGCCTACAACAGCGCCAAAGTTAGCGAAATCATCCTGGCCCTTCTCTACGTTGGCTTAGTTGGATTTATGCTCGACCGCATGGTGAGTTGGATCGCCACCCTGATCGTCCCTGCTGAGCGCAAGTAGGTCTACTCTTCGCCCCAAAAACTACAAACCAGGAGGTACACCATGTCCGTCTACGTCGAAATCGATAAAATTGATAAAGTCTTCCCACTTGCAGGAGATGACACGTATATCGCCCTCACAAATGTCAATCTTACGATCCGCAAAGGAGAATTTGTTTCTCTGATCGGTCACTCCGGCTGCGGTAAATCCACCCTCCTCAACATTGTTGCGGGCTTAGATCTCCCAAGCGAAGGCACCGTCGTTCTTGCAGGCACAATGGTCACCAAACCTGGTCCCGACCGCATGGTCGTCTTCCAGAATTACTCCCTTCTGCCCTGGCTCACTGTCCGCGAAAACATCGCCCTTGCCGTCGACGAAGTCCTTGCAGACCAGTCAAAAGCACAGCGCCAGGCAGTGATCGATGAGCACATTGCCTTAGTTGGCCTCCAGGCCGCCGCTGACAAACGCCCCGAAGAACTATCGGGCGGTATGAAACAGCGTGTCGCCATTGCCCGTGCCCTGGCCATCCGCCCCGCCCTTCTACTCCTGGACGAACCCTTCGGTGCCCTCGACGCGCTCACCCGAGGCAACCTCCAGGAACAACTGATGCAGATCGCTCAGGAAACAGAAATCACCTGCTTGATGGTCACCCACGACGTAGACGAAGCCCTTCTTCTCTCCGACAGAGTCGTCATGTTGACCAACGGCCCTTCCTCTAACATCGGCCAGATCTTGGAGGTCAATATCCCTCGTCCCCGCAAGCGACTCGAAGTCGTCAACCATCCCAGCTACTACGCGCTGCGTTCAGAAATTATCTACTTCCTCAATCAGCAGAAGCGAATCAAGCAACTGCGCGAACGTCGCCGTCCTCCCATCGCCCGCCATGGCCTCGAAAAGATCAACCTTGAAGTCGGCTTTTTGCCCCTTACTGCTGCCGCCCCCCTGGCGATTGCCAAAGAAAAAGGACTCTTTGAACACCACGGCCTCGATGAAGTGACGCTGGTGAGAGAATCTAACTGGCGCGCGATCAGCGATGGCCTCATCGGTGGCTACTTGGATGCTGCCCAAATGCCCTCTGGAATGCCCCTCTGGTTGAGCCTCGGCGGCAACTCCGAAAGACCTCTGC
>CASBPW010000281.1 GCA_949127685.1 Candidatus Sivonenia alaskensis PMM_0068
GTATTATCGTTCAGGTTTAGATGGGTGATTTCCACCTCCATGTTTTGGAACGAGTCAGAATCCACCACAAATCCATGATTTTGACTGGTAATTTCCACCTTGGAATTGAATGATGCAGGCTGATTCAGACCGCGGTGACCGAACTTGAGTTTGTGGGTCTTACCGCCCAGAGCTAGACCGAGGATTTGATGGCCCAAGCAGATGCCAAAAACAGGTTTGCCCAAATCTAAGAGCTGTTTCACAGTCTCGATACCATAGGTCACGGCTGCGGGGTCTCCAGGACCATTGGACAGGAAAATACCATCGGGCTTATGGCTCAAAATTTCTTCGAGAGAGCTCGTAGCAGGCACCACCACCACCGCACAGCCATAGGAAACCAAACGACGCAGGATATTCCACTTAATCCCAAAATCTAGCGCTACTACTTTCAAAGCGTTAGCAAATTCTGCCTTTTGGGCTCGAAAATCCCATTGACTATCGCCTTGGTCTTCCCAGGTATAGGGTCTAGCCGTCGTTACTTCAGGAACTAAGTCTCGTCCCTTCATGGAAGGGGCAGCCTTGGCCTTGGCAAGGAGGACATGAGGGTCCAGGATTTCTGTAGAAATCGCTCCATTCATCGCTCCTTGGGTGCGCAGATGACGGGTCAGAGCCCTCGTATCCACCCCTGCGATGCCGACAATACCCTCTTGCTTCAAATGTTCCGTCAGAGAAATGGTAGCGCGCCAATTAGAAGGCCGTTGGGCAATATTGCGGGTGACGATTCCCCGGACTTGAAGCTTGTTAGATTCCACGTCCTCTGGATTAATGCCTGTATTTCCTAATTCTGGATAAGTAAACGTCACGATTTGACCGCAGTAGCTGGGGTCTGTGAGCACTTCTTGATAGCCCGTCATGCCCGTGTTAAAAACCAACTCGCCCGTGGTCGTCCCCAGAGCGCCAAAGGAAAACCCACGGAAAGTTTTACCGTCCTCAAGGACCAGAAGAGCAGGCAGCTTGGATGACATGAGAAATTACAGTTAAGTAGAAGAAAGGCCCAAGTGATTATCGCATTTACACGGCCCACCTAACAGACACGCGAGAAGGACGACGCAAGGGGTAGGGACGGAGTACACTACAAAATAACGACTGCCAGCAACACTATGAGTTTTTGGAAAAAGTTTTTCCCCAGCGTGGAAGATGAAAATCTGTCTCAAGATATTGGCAGTATTTCTTTCTCCACGGACCGAGAGATCGACCTTTACGAATTAGAAGAGCTGTGCGACGCCGTCGGTTGGTCGCGCAGACCGATCAAAAAGGTAAAAAAAGCGATTGACCATAGCTTTTGTGTGGTGTCTATGTATCACACCCGTAATGAGTTTAAGCGCTTGGTTGGTTTTGCCCGTGCCACTTCTGACCATGCTTTCAATGCTACCCTATGGGACGTGGTGGTCCATCCCGATTATCAAAGCAAAGGCTTAGGCAAGCAGCTGGTAGACCGCGTAATCATGGAATTACGTAGCGCTGACATCAGCAATGTCACCCTCTTCGCCGATCCCCAGGTCATAGATTTCTATCGCCGTCTTGGCTTTGTACAAGACCCAGAAGGCATTAAAGGAATGTTTTGGTATCCCGATTGACGGACCTTGTTCGTCGTCGTTTGCGATGCACACCTTTCGCCTTCCCAACTTGAGTCCTTGAACTACGTGTTCAGGACTGGCAAAGTTAGAGAATTCTTAGAGGGTCCACATCTACATTGATGCGGACCCTGGGATGTCCTGCAAATTGAGTTAGGGCTTTGGCTATTTGTTCATAGCCTGGGGGACCCTGTGTGTTTTTGAGTAGCAGCTGCCATCGGTATTGGTTTTTGACTTTCTCAATGGTACAGGGAGCAGGGCCTAGCTGTTCTAGGCTAGGAGTCTGTAACCTTAGATGGGCGGAGAAAGAATCTGCGCAGTCAATCACCGCTGCTTCCAGCCCCCCCTGGAAATGAATACACACCAACTGGACAAAGGGTGGATACCCGAAGGCCCGACGTTCTTCTAACTCTCCCTGAATGAAGGGTTCATAGGCATGGCTTCGAACAGCATGAATCACCGGGTGATCGGGACTATAGGTTTGCAGAATCACTCTGCCCGGTTTGTCCCCGCGACCGGCCCGACCGGCCACTTGGGTCAGTGTTTGGAAGGCCCTTTCTGATGCTCGGAAATCGGGAAGGTTCAAAATGCCATCGGCGACCAGAATGCCGACCAAAGTGACTTCAGGGAGGTCTAGACCCTTCGTCAGCATTTGGGTGCCGATCAGGATTTGTGCTTCCCCCCGCTGGAATTGGTCGATAATCCGCCGATGGGAACCTTTGCGGGTCGTAGTATCGCGGTCATAGCGGAGGGAGACGAGTGAGGGAAGGAGCCGGGTAAGATCTTCTTCAATACGCTGAGTGCCGGAGCCAAAGTATTTGAGATAGGGAGAACTGCACACAGGGCATTGCTCAGGCTGGGAGGCACTGTGATTACAGTAGTGGCAACGCAACCGTTCTCCTGCTTGATGGTAGGTGAGGGAGACGGCACAGTGGGGACAAGTGATCGCATAGCCACAGCTGCGACACATGACAAAGGTGCTGTAGCCTCTACGATTCAGGAAAAGAATTCCCTGTTCGCCACTCGTTTGCAGGTCCGATAGGGTGTGCTGGAGTAGGCGGCTAAACGGACTAAAATTTCCGTCTGCTAATTCTTCGCGCATATCGACTACGTCCACCACAGGCATGGGACGGCCTTCTACCCGGTTAGGTAGCGCACAGTAGGAGGAACTAGAGGGTCGATGCTGAGCAAAAGTTTCTATGGCTGGAGTTGCTGAACCTAAGATAAGGGGAATTTTTTCAAGATGGGAGCGCCATTGGGCCACCGTCCGAGCATGGTAGCAAGGCTGGGGTTGATCCTGTTTATAGGAGCCATCGTGTTCTTCATCGAGAATAATTAAGCCTAAGTTTTGGAGGGGCGCAAACACTGCAGAACGGGTGCCAACGATAACTTGGGGTTCAGCGGTGAGCATCTGTCTCCAAGTGTCATAGCGCTCTCCATCGGATAGGGCTGAATGATAAACTCGGACTTTGCCAGGGAAACGGGCTTCAAAGCGGTCAGTGAGTTGGGGCGTCAAACCAATTTCTGGAACTAAGACTAGGGCTGAGCATCCCTGTTCTAAAACAGGTGCAATCGTCTGGAGATAAACTTCGGTTTTCCCGGAGCCGGTAACTCCATGGAGCAAGGCTTGTAGATTGGTTGGCGGTTGTTCAAAAAGAGTCTGGATACGCTCTAGAGCTTGTTGTTGATGAACCGTTAAGGTCTTCGGATGGTCTGGCTGGACTCCGATTCCTCCCAAAAAACGGAGCACTTCTCGGCTTTCTAGGGTGACCCGCCCGAGCTCCGCCAAGGTTTGGAGGGTGCCTATAGTAGTTCGTGCTTTGATCAGTGCTTCCTGGACGGGGGTGCTTCCTCCCAGCGCTTCTAGGGCGTGCAGGACTTCCCGTTGGCGTGTGGTTAAACCTTCTGGTTGGGCATGAACGAGGGTGACGAACTTTTGGCGTTTGGGTTTGGCTGCGTTTGTTTCTAGAAAAAAGCTTTCTACCCAGCCCAGTTTTTGCAGTTCACGCAATCCTGCTGCTGCTTGGGGCACTTTGCGCTGTAGGGCGAGCATGGCTAAATCGGGTGATTGTTCTAGCGCTGCAAAAACGGCACGCGCTTTTGGACTGAGGGGTGGCGCGAAGAAGGCGGCTTGGTGGGTAGGACGTTTTTCAAGGGGAATGATACGAACGCGTCGCTGGCTGCGAGTGACAACTCCTGGAGGAAGTACAGTCTCCAGAACTTTGGAGAGGGGCGTCAAGTAATAATCTGCGACCTTAATTAATAGATCCCAATATCCTTCTGGAAAAAAAGCAGGGCTGATTAGTTCCAATACCTCACGGGTTTTATCAGTTGCACCGTCAGCTTCTCGGATACGAGTGCAGAATCCATGCACCACTCTCGTGCCAAAGGGCACGGCGACCACTGCTCCTACCGCAACGGCCATCGCTTCTGGTACGCGATAGGTATAAGTTCTATTGCCCGCTATCGGGAGGTCCACCAGGACATCAATGAGCATAGGTTTGTGCAGACTAAGAGGCGATTGTACCCCGCGGGCAATTGCAGAATTATTTATCACATCAACGGGCAAGCGCCGTAATACTGTCCAGAACTAATTTTTTCAGAGCTTGTAGGTTAGTTACCTTGACTAGGTAACTAGACGCCGAAGAGTCAGGAACCCAAATAATTCTTCCGCGTTCTTCAATCGGTTTTTCAAGAACAGCTGTGACTTTGATCGGTTCTGTTTCAAAGGGTATCTGCCCCAAGAACAGAGCAGCAGCGATAACATCATGACCGTAAATGCCCTTAAATCCATCTACTTGCTGATGGAAGCGGCTGTAGAACTCAATGCAGTGTTTGACTATTTCACCCAGAGGCGCATCGCTATAAATGAATTCATCCAATAAAAATTCCAGGGCTTCGGTCAAGTCTAGACCGACTAAATAGGTTTTCAGGCCCCACTGCAAGAACTCGTAAAAAGCTGCAGGGTCTTGATAGACGTTAAATTCTGCATAGGCATTGATATTGCCTGGAGTACGGAAGCTTCCACCCATCACCCAGACTTCTTGGATCTGTTCTCGCAGGAGCGGATAGGTGGACAAGAACCGATAGGCATCAGAGAGTGGTGATAGGACGAGAACCCTTAGCGGAGATCTAAGGTCTAGTAGTTCCTTCGCTAGGTCTTCCAAGCAACCTAACGCCTTGCGTCCTTCAGGGGGGACAGGAAGCTCTGCTAGGCCATTTTCTCCATGGACGGAGGCTGCCGTCTCTAGGGGTGCCTCGGAGATAAAACCACCAGACCCCAGATAGCCTTTTAGTAGTGGCGCCTTCAAGAGGGACAGGAGATACTGTAAGTTGTCTCCTACGTGTTCCAAAGACACATTGCCGGCAGAAGCGATTAGATAGGATACTTGGTCATGAGCGTTGGCCTGTGCATAGTGACTAAGCGCCAAAAAATCATCAATGCCTGGGTCAGTAAATATTAGGTCCGTCATAGTACTAAGAGCATATGCCCTCCAACAAACAAGCCAGTCTCCCGATTCCGAAAGAACAGCGACCGATCAATGAGTATCAGGAACTCTGTGCTTCGTTCTTTTTCCGTTGGGCCACGATAGAACCCCGGCGGTATATCGTCGGTTTGGTAGCGGTGTGGAGTGGAGCTTGGCTTATTGCCGGACCAGTGGCTGCTTTTAGCTTTGAACCGACCACAGCTCCTCTTTTGTTTTTTTTAGCCGGAGCCGCAGGGGCGGGCTTAATGCTCTCTCTGGTGATGGCCCGTCTTTACTTGGGCTGGTTTTATGTATACGACCGCTTAGTCAGTGCCAGGGTTAGCTATGAGGAAACGGGCTGGCATGATGGCAGCTATTGGAAGAAACCTGCGGAAGAATTAGCAAAAGACCGTTTACTGGTGCAATATCGGGTATTTCCGGTAATCCGTAGGCTTAGGCGCACGCTCGCAGTAGTCGCCGTTTTAGGATGCCTGGATGCGGTGGCTTGGTGGTGGTTACTTTAGGTATGTGAATAATTGGATGGGTTCGGCTGTAGTTCTTGCACTTCTGGTATCGGGCAGAGGCCGCGGGAAAGAGGAGCCGAAACAACATTACTCGGGATTGGGTCTGAGCAACGTACACAATAATCAAATTCGAACCGTGAATGAATCAGCTGAGCAAATGAGTGGACATCTCCTTCAATGTAGAGATTGAGAAATTCTCCGCTACCAATGAGCCGGTCAATAAAATTGTTGAACTCCTCGGTGTAGTTTCCTCGCCCGTCATAAACCGAACGCGAGAAGGCAAGAGTTTTGCCCTGCTCACTGATCAAACATCGACCTCGGTTGACATGATGAGCAATGTAGTGCTTCAGGTCATAAAAACTAGCCACGGTGGATGCCTTCTGTATTCATAAGTCAAGCTTATCGCGCAGAAGAGAGACATATAGCTAACGATATGAAAAGACCAGATGCTTAATATAGATACATAAAACAGCTTAAAGGGTAATGAATTTCTGTATAGCTATAGCAACTCCATCGTCTTCTACGCTAGGGGCAACCCAGTCTGCTTGTTCTTGAACTCTACTTGGGCCGCCCTGCATAGCGATTCCTAAGCCCGCATATTCAATCATTTCTAAATCATTAAAATTGTCCCCAATGCAAATTACTTCGTCTGCAGTAATTTCTAATACTTTTTCTGCCAAGAATTTGACGGCATTTCCTTTACTGGCACTAGGGTGCGCTACTTCCACGAAAAAATCAGTAGAACGCGTGAGATAAAGCTCTTCTGGCTGGTATTTTTCTTTGAGCAAGGCAAGAATTTCATCCATAAGCTTGGCATTTTTGCCCACGGCCAAAATTTTGGTCGGTTCTGCCGTCAAAACTTGAAATAGATCGGGAACCACTAAAGGGTCTACCCCTGAACGTTTGGCATAGGCCACCGTCTCTGGAGAAAGGCTTGCTACGTAGAGGGAATCGTTTAGATATACATGGAGAGAAACGTCCATCTGTGCAAGGAAAGAGAGGACTTCCAGAGCATACTCTAGGGGGACTGGCTCATGAAGGTAGACCCGATTGTCTTTGGGGTCCTTGATCAAAGCACCCTGATAGCTGATGAGCGGTAGAGGCGAATCTAGGAAGCGATGAAATCTCAGGGCCGAGCGATACATCCTTCCCGTGGCAATGGCGAGTTTAACTCCGGCTTGCTGTGCCTGTTTTAAGGCTTTTACCACAGGAGGTGTCGGGTTAGCAGTATCGCCTAGTATGGTTCCATCAATGTCTACCACCAAGAGCTTATAGTCCACGGAGTTTTCTTCCTGAGGGTCTGCCTA
>CASBPW010000282.1 GCA_949127685.1 Candidatus Sivonenia alaskensis PMM_0068
ACTTTTCGCCCTGTAGCTACGCTGCCTGTAAAGCAGACTAGATCCACATATTCAATTAAAGCAGCTCCCGTTTCGCCTCCGCCCTCAACAAAGGCTAATACGTCGCACAAATCAGGAACGGCCTTGATAGCTGTCATCAGAGGGGCGACGAAGCGGGATGCAATCTCACTGGGTTTGACGATAACGGCACAACCCGCTAGTAAGGCAGGAATGGTATCAATCGTAGACAGGAGTAGGGGAAAATTCCACGGGCTAATCACCCCAACTAAGGGATAAGGAACTGAGGTTTGTTGCAGATGGATAAACGGGATGGTTGTGTTTTTCTCAGCTTCTTGCAACAACTCTGGAGCTAACCTACACCAGCGATCGATGCTAGAGAGAAACGAGTCAATTTCCAGAACCGAAATGGACAATCTTCCCGTATCTTTAACCAAAGCTTCAGTCAGGCGCTCGCGCTGAGATAATATGGCTTGCTTCAAGTGCTTTAACGCTTCAATTCGACCTTCGACACCGATTTGTTGCCAGTGAATTTGTGCTTGGCGCAAGCGGATACCTTGCTGCTCCAGCAAATTCCCAGGTGGTGGCACAACTACATAGTCAAGTTTTCCCGTTCGGGGGTTGCGGACTTCTATGGGTTTAGTCATTGTATTTTTATGCGCCATGTCCCAAGGGTTGTCAAATTATCCCCAGAGCGGCTAGACGCTCGATCGTTCCTTGCTGCGCTTGCAGGAAGTGTTTGCGGTCTACTTCCTGCTCCAGCATCGTATTGGCTGGGTAGAAGTGTGATTGAGTGTAACTTTCTGCATAGAGTTCAAACCGCTGGCGTGAAAGTAAATTATTCAACCCCGGTCGGCGACGGTAGCGGCGTAAAGCAGCCAAGTCAATTTCTGCAAACGCTGCCATGCTCTCGCCTGTAGCGGTCTCCGCTAAGACTATTCCTCGATAATCAATGATTTTAGAGCCACCATCGGCAGAAGCAGCGGGGATAGGGATATTGGCAATGCCTGCTGTATTGGCAGAAACTAGGTATGCCATATTTTCTACGGCACGGCTTATTTTGGCTGCTTCCTTAGGCGATCGCTCTTTTCCATAGACTTCTGAGGTGGAGTGCAAAAAAATCTCCGCACCGCGCATGGCCAGACATCTTGCTACTTCAGGATACAAAATCTCTTCCGATGCTAGAGCTGCCAAATTACCAATCGCCGTCTTGGCAACCGGAAAAACACCCTCTAAGCCGTAGCAGTCCAAATACTTATCCCAGACATCGTGTGGGGTCGGAGCAAACATAGAATTTAATCTTCGATACCGCAACACAATAGATCCAGTGGGATCTATAGCAAAGCAAGTTTGGAAGTACAAATCCGGAAAATTGGGGTCGAGTTCATAGGCATTGCCTGCCAAAAATATATTATGTTTTTGGGCAATTTTACCGAGTGCTTCATATTCAGCCCCATCCATTTCCAAACAAGCTTTTTCTGCCCATACAACTAAGGATTCTCCCAGGGGAAAGCCTGTGAGGAAATATTCTGGCAGGACAATTAAACGACAGTCAGAGCCAATAAAAGCAATACTGGCAGCAATTTGCTGTGCCAAGCGGTCGATCGTCTTTTGCATCAGGGAAGCGGCTTCCGTGCGATCGCGTGCCTGATTTACCGCATGACACGTTATTTGGAGCGCTAAAGCTCGGAATGAGTCGATGCGATTGGCTTCTATAGCGTTCACCGGGAGAAGCAAGTATTGTTGTTTGTATGATAAAGCTGATCACCGCACGGGAAAATAATTTTTATCAATTCAGGTTATGACTCAGCAACAATTCGCCACAGGCGACGCTACGCGAGCAACTTCAATTGAAGGCATCTACGAGGTGTGCATTGGCGTTCGGGAACCAATCTCTGCGATTCAATATTGGGAGCAATTTGGCTATCACATTGGTCAAGTCGGTGAATTGTCAGCCGCCGCCGCCAAGCAATTATATGGGGTGGATTCTGCTTTACGCTCTGTTCGCCTGTATCACCAAGAGGCTGATCATGGTTTGATTCGTTTGATGGTTTGGCAAGAACCCACTGATGAGGGTTTGGGGACGGGGTCGATGAAAGTTAAGGGCAATCGTTGGGCAACCACCTTAACTGCAGATGTCTTGAATATCTCCAATCATGTTGAGGAAGCTGCAAAAGCGGGGTTGTCTATTCACTACACTAATCCTCACTGGGAAATTATCTACAACAAAGAGAGGAAAAGCTGTCCTTTCATCGACCCAGCGATTGGGGTGCGCGAAATGTTGGTACTGCAACCCTTGACTAGACAAGTTCTATTTCAACGGTTTGGCTATACACTGCCCGACTACGGACAAATCAACACAAATGCAGCTTTTAAAACTAGCCAATTTACTCACATGGGCATAGTAATTCAGGATGACAGCAAAGAAACGCTCAGGTTTTATGAAGAAGTTTTGGGTTTGCTGCGTGTACGTGACGATGTTGAAACTAGCTATGAATCCTCATTAGCCGGTCGAGAGATTTTTGATTTGGAACCAGGTGAAAAGTTTTTTGTTACTGCCTTTGATGATCCGCGCTCGTCAAAAACTGACCTTGTGGCAGCACGTTCTGGAAGACTCTACATCATCAGATTTCCCGATTCTCTACAGTTAGCATCACAGTTCGATCGAGCACAACCAGGGAGTTTGGGGATGTGTTTATACACCTATCGTGTGGATGGGCTAAAGGTTTACAGAAATGACCTTAAAGCAAGTCAGGCTCAAGATATTACAGATATCGTCAGCAATGAGTTTGGCGAGAACAGTTTGTCCTTTGTCGCACCAGATGGTTATTTTTGGACGTTGCTAGAAGTTTAGATAGCATTTGTACATTAAATTCCATCCAAAATCAAAATCAAGATCTTTATTTCGTGAATTCAGGTATTCTGTCAGAGGGATGACGTTTATGGTGGAAATGAATAGATTCTCAAATATGATAAACACAAGATTTTTCCGTTTTCATGTTCATGGGTTTAAGACGGATATATTGACCTACTTGGTCGACTAAACGCGGTTGTTATGGTTCTTTCATGATCAAATTGGTATAGGGCGGTAAGGTTTCAACCCTCTGATGCGGTTATTATTC
>CASBPW010000283.1 GCA_949127685.1 Candidatus Sivonenia alaskensis PMM_0068
GAAATAACTGACGTGGTTTCCATTACCCCTAAGAGCGCAGATGGGGCCAACGTGGTCTTAACCCTCACCCGCGCTCAACAGCTCTTCAAGCTGACCTGTGGGTATACCAAATCAGCGGGAGCCTCAATCTTCGGTGATGAAAAAGCACCAGCGGCAGCAGAAAGTGCCCCTGAGCCAGCAGCAGCAGAAAGTACCCCTGTCCCTGCAGTAGCCCCTGAAGCAGCAGCGGTCAAGCCAACTTTGGGTTATGCGGCTCCTTGTAAGGATATCCCTGCTTATCAAGACAAGAAGACCGCTGCGCTGGCTGCGGTGGATGAACAGATAGCCAAAGCAACTATTGCCGTTGTTCCCACCTTCACGATCATTCCTGGTATTACGGGTAGTCAGTCGCTGAAGCAGGAGTGGGAATCCAAGAAAGCTTCGTTACAGGACAAGTTTGCCCGGTACGAAAAGCCCGGTGTACTCTGTGGCGTTGAGGATGGGAATCCCCGCTTGATTGCGGATGGTCGCCTAGACCATGCTGGAGACTTCATTATTCCTAGCCTCTTGTTTCTCTATGTCGCTGGAGCGCTAGGCTGGGCTGGACGCGATTATTTAATCAAAGCCAACCGGGACCCGAATCTAGAAATCATGATTGATACGCCTAAGGCTATTCAGTCTCTCGTGGTGGGCTTGCTCTGGCCTGCTCAAGCCATCCCTGCCATCCTCTCGGGTTCTATCCGAGACGATAGTGTCAAACCCTAATCTGGAGTCTCAACTTATGCGTATTCCTGCACCGATCGGTGGTCTCTTGTTCATCGCAGTCAGTCTTGCCCTCCTGATGTGGGCGAATATCTTGACCAACTATCCTCTGTTTCATCCCATGTCCTAAGAGCGTAGACGCGATATATCGCGTCTCTTCATGCCCGTATGATAAAAAAGCCCCCTGCATCGCAGGGGGCTTTTCAGATACTTTACCGATTTACTTTTTCGCCTTTTGAGCGTCTACTTTCTCTTTGAAGGATTTACCAGCAGAGAAAGCGGGTACTACCGTCGCAGGAATGGTCATTTTCTTGCCAGACTGAGGGTTGCGGCCCTCACGCTCTTTGCGTTCACGGCGCTCAAATGAACCAAAGCCCACTAAGGTCACTTTGTCGTCTTCAGACACGGCATCGACGATAGTTTCCAGAGCAGCCGTGATGATCGCATCGACGTCTTTCTTTGTGTGGCTCGTCCGCTTTGCTACAGCATCAACCAATTCACCTTTATTCATAAAATCTCCTCACAGGGGTTATGTGAAATTCAGATTAAGGGGTTTTCTCTGGGCTGTTCTTGCTGTCTGCTAAATGGACCAATTTGCACCACTTAAGGCTTCAAACTGGCTGTGGGCGCGATGTGCACGCCTTTGGGAGTAAGAATTGTTGCAGACATGGCGGGCGTTTTCCTTAGTGACAGATAGGGTATCTGTTAGCAATGGAAGCCGAAAAACCTTTTCAGAGAGGAACCCTGATAAAACTGAGCTTCAATGCCATATTTTACACGCTCTTTTCAAAGTTAGGTACTGTTTTCTTTTTTTTCTTACAAAACGATCCCAAATATTTATATAAAGGTTGATTTACATTACCAAGATTGCCTAGCCCGTAGGATATTCCTCCGTCTGCCAACGCATTAAATCACTCCTAAAATAGGCATCTGCGAAATAATTTAGCTAGCGTGCTACTTTTTTAGGAGTCTTTGCGGGTGGTTGCCCTACTTGCATTCCCTTCTTCCGACTCATAAATACTTCGTAGATCTTCTTGGCAACAGGGGCTGCATCGCTTCCTCCGTGCCCTCCCCCTTCTACAAAAACAGAGACGGCTATCTCTGGTTTGTTGTAGGGTGCATAGCCTACAAAGACCGCATGGGTGCGGTGGGAGTGGAAGTCTTCGGCCGTTCCTGTTTTCCCGGCAAAGCTAGTAGTACCCAAAGCACCACGGGCCGTACCACTGGCAACTACTTGTCTAAGGCCATTCTGAACCACTGCTAAGGTTTCTGGCTTGAGGCTGAGGCTGGTTTTAACCGGAGGTTCTCCCTTCAACAAGTGAGGTTCAACGCGGTAACCTCCATTGGCAATGACAGAGACCATGACAGCATTCTGGAGCGGGGTAGACAGGTTAAAGCCTTGTCCAATGGACATATTGGCTGTATCCCCTGGGTACCATTTTTGCTTGTACGTCTTGAGCTTCCAGGCTTCACTGGGGACTAGCCCCGCTGATTCGGATTGCAAGTTTAGGCTAGTTCTTTCTCCGTAGCCAAACTTACGGGCCATCGCCCCTATGCGCTCTGGACCAAGGCGCAATCCTACTTGGTAGAAGAAGGTATCGGCACTTACAGCTAGCGCTCGAGGAAAGCCAATAGTGCCAAAGCCTCGATGATTATGTTCTCCAAAACGTCGACTTCCCACCTGTAGACTACCAAAAGTATGGAGTACGGATTTTGGGGTGAATAGTCCTGACTCCAAGGCGGCAGTGGTCATGATGATCTTATAGGTGCTAGCCGGCGGGTAAGGGCGCACGCCACGGTTTAGGAAAGGATGGTCTAGCTGCTGAAACTCTTGCCATTCTTTCTTCTTGATTTTGTGGGAAAACATATTGGGGTTAAAGCCGGGGTTAGAAGCCATGACCAAGACTTCGCCTGTTCTTGGGTCTAAGACTACCACTGCTCCCATCCGACCTTCTAGTCCAGCTTCGGCTGCTTTTTGCATGTCTAGGTCTAGGGAAAGGCTCACCTCTCCACCCTTCTGCGATTTAATCGTCCCTAAGACGCGCTTGACCTGGCCCGAGGCATCTACTTCTACCTGTTGGCCACCCCATTGTCCGTGCAACTGAGATTCAAATAACTGTTCAGCCCCCATCTTGCCGACAATATCCCCAAGCTTGTAGCCTTGGTCCTTCCGTCGATCCAGTTCTTTTTCTGAAATTTCTCCGGTGTAGCCCAGGACTTGGGAGGCTAGCTTGCCATGGGGATAGAAACGGCTGAGTTCTGCATCGACCCGCACTCCTGGCAAATCGGCCTCATGTTCCTTCATTCGGATCACAAAGGCTGGGTCTAGACCTTGAAGTAGACGGACGGGGTAAGGAGAACGGAATCCGGCAATGCGCAGTTTGCGATACATCTCTTCGGAGGACATGCCCGTGTAGGGGACTAGACGTTCCAAAACCGCTGGCCATTTTCTGGGGCGCACTTGGAGGGGGTCTAGGAATAAAGAGTAAGTTAATTGACTACTGACCAAAACCTTACCGTAGCGGTCCAGAAGTTCACCCCGTTCTGGGGCCTTAGGTAAGAGGCGAATACGATTATTTTCGGCCTGCTCTCGCCGTTCTCCCCCCTCAACTAGCTGCAAGAACACCAATCGAATAACTAGAGCACTCAGCAAAGCAGCCCCAATCGCCAGGAGCATGATGGCCCTCAGACCGCCTCCTGACCATCGTTTTTCTTGCTTCTCTGAGCCTTGCCCTAGCTGCATACACTAATTATGCGCTCTTCAGGGCTGAGTATATCTGTTCGCCATCTGATACGGGCATCTACAGCACTTAACGACTAACGACGGATAACAACCGGAGCATCTAAGCTCAGATTGATAGAACGGTCAGGCCGCACTACTACGACTCTAGGAGCGGTTACGTTTCCCACAAGGACGCCAGCGGCGGCCCCGCCAAGGACTGCCCCCCAGGTGACTCCACCGGCGATCGCACTTAACAGGGCCCCACCGGCCGCACCGATACCGGCATCCCCAGCAATCGCTCCGCCTGAATATTCTCTGGGATCCTTTTCATCGGGGAGCATGTCAGAACTGGCACGTAAGGAGAGGTACTGTCCGTTAATTAAAACCCCATCTGCCAGAAATTTTAGGCCTCCAGGGACAGGGGCAAACCGTCCGCGCACTTCAGAGCCTCTGGGAAGAACAATGTTGCCACGGTTGTCCAGGACGTCCTGAGAAATTACTAAACTGGCATTGGCATCTTTACCAGGGTCTAAGTACTGAGCTGCGTTGGCTGGAGCTGCTACAGGAACTGCGGTTCCTTGTTCCAAGCGCACCACCCCCACACTGAAGCGCCGATTGTTGGCTTGGGGTGCATTAATATCTGGCTCTAAGACCGGATAGTCTGCTGCACGCACAGACAGTATAGGAGTCAAAGCCATGGAAAGGGAAAGAGAAAAAGCTAAGAAACGACGCATGATGTCCTCCTGAGAACTGATGGTGTTGGTATACGCGCGCTGTAGGCCAGGTCTGCCCTTCGAGCTTCCCCTCATTGTCTGAGCACCATTTAGGTCTACACTCACCTGCCCCCTAATCTTTACTGAGGGAGCAACCCTACCCTCATTATAGGTCGGCAGATGTAGTCGGTTATTTTCCGAAATAGACCTTATTAGGTACTTTACTACGCTACATATGGATAGATAGTTAGCATACAACATAATACTTGCCATGAGATACTAGCACACGCAATAAAGTTTACGGGTTTACTACTGTTGTATAAAGTACCGTTAGCTTCTAAATCTAAAACTGCTTCAAGAAACGCTGGTCACTATTGTACAAAAGCCTTATATCGTCGATGCCGTAGAGTAACATGGCTAATCGTTCGATGCCTAGTCCTGCGGCAAAGCCTTGGACTTTTTCTGGGTCATAACCAACTGATTTGAAGACATTTGGATCGACCATCCCTGCGCCCAGGACCTCCAACCAGCGACCCCCAGATTTAGATTCCCACCAGATATCTACTTCCATGGAGGGCTCGGTGAAGGGAAAAAAGCTGGGGCGGAAACGGACAGGACGCTCTCCCAGTAACTCTTCCAGAAAAACAGTAAGCGTTCCTTTGAGGTCTGTGAACGTAATGTCTTCGTCCACTGCCAATACTTCTAGCTGGTGGAAGATCGGATAGTGGCTAGCATCCACCGCATCTCTGCGGAATACTCGCCCAGAGCAGATCATGCGGAATGGGGGTTCATTCTCTTCCATATAGCGGATCTGAATGGAAGAGGTGTGGGTGCGTAGTAACTGACCATTGGGCAGGTACAAGGTATCCTGCATATCCCTGGCTGGATGGTCTGCTGGGGTATTCAAGGCTTCAAAGTTGTAATATTCCGTTTCCACTTCCGGTCCGGTGGCCGGCGAGTAGCCTAGGCCCACAAAGATATCGTTGATGCGGTCAATGGTCCCAAGAATGGGATGGACACGGCCCTGGGGAATATAGACGCCCGGCATGGTGACATCTATAGCTTCTGCGGCCAGTTGCACACTCAATTTGGCTTCTTCGAGGGCGGCTTTGCGTTCCTGTAGCTGCTCTTCAAATTCGTTTTTAATCTGATTGGCTAAAGCACCAATCACAGGGCGCTCTTCAACGGAAAGCTTACCCATTCCCCCCAAAATCGCCGAGAGCTTCCCCTTTTTACCCATATATTCGATACGCAGAGCTTCTAGAGCTTCCAAGTCGGGAGCTTCGGTAATGGCAAGACGGGCTTCTTGGTGGAGCTGATTTAGTTGGTCTTTCATGACATGTCGTGGTGAACGCTTCCTATTCTCTCTCAAGGCTGCGGTTTTTGGCCCGGCTTATCCTGGCTCATCCTCTCAACGTTTTAACAAACAGCTCAGGGCAAGGTGATACATAATCGGCAGTGAGGCACACACAGAGCTCATGGGTCATTTCGAAGATGTGCAGTGCTATGGGGCATTTTGGTTGTCTCCCCTAAATACTAAATCAGTTCACCTTCCTGTAAAAATTTCAGCTGTTTGCTCAAAAAGATTCCGCACTTCACCATTCCCAACGTAATGTGTCAGCAAATGGTAGTTATGTAACTCTTTGCGTACACGGCCCGCAACAATTGCTGGATGAATTCCTAACTCATGCGCAAGGTTGACTATATCCACTGGCCTTGGGTTAGAGCGAATCGTACTTTGATTCCATATATCAGATGGAATTAAGACATCTTGTGCCCACTGATCTGCTTCAGATTCTTTGTTGTCGATCTCTACTATTTCCACAGCTCCTAGGCTGAGATCATCAATAAAAATAGCGTCTGTCTTTCCATGCATATGCAACGTAATATGAGCTAGTTCATGACATAAACAGAACCAAAAATTGTCCAATCGGTCATAACGAAGTGTTAGTCCAATCACTGGTGTACCATCAGGGAGCTTCAAAGCAACACCATCCAGATGGGTACGAGGAAGGTGGGGGAGGTAAATTAGATGAATTCCATGATTTGCAAGATATTCCTTCGCAAGTTTTGGTCCTTCCTTTGACCAACTCAGCTTTACTAAGCTTTGGGCAACCTCCTTTGTTATCATCCCTTCCTGATAGGTTGTCAGCAATGGCGTCTCACGGGCTACCGCAAGAAGCTGCCAACACCAGGTCTTCAACGCATAGAGATCCATATTCGCGTTCTGTCGAGCACCATCATTTTTGCGATAGCGCATAGCAGGCAGAGCAGTATAGCCCCCAGCTCTTTCAATTAAGCTGCGCATAATTTCTTCTGCCCTATCTTTTAGATCGCGCCCTTTTTCAATCCATCCCAGCTTGGCCATCGCCATTAAAGGGAATCTTGACCAATCGATTTCTTCCACTGTCTCAGGAAGTGCTGCTCCCGAATGACGCAAAAGAACTTCTGCAGGTATACCCAAATGTTCATGAAGAGCCCGGATCATTTGTAGTGTCAGAGTACGCTTACCAGATAGAACTTCCGAAACCTTGGCTCGGCTCCCTATGAACGGAACAACATCGCGTGGTGATAAGCCTGCCTGCTCCATGCGGAAACGGATTGCTTCGATTGGATCAGGCAAGTCTATAGGGAAGTGCTGGTCTTCATAGAGCTCAACCAACGTCGCAAGCACTTCAAGCTCATCAACTTCAGGTGTTCCTTCCTCTGCATCCATAAGAGACTCAATCCGCGTCAGCGCGGACTGGTAGTCTTCATCCGATCTGATCGGTTTAATAGCGGTGTTCATCATATTGTCTCCGGATCAATCTTGTCGTACTGCCTATGGGCCCCGATAAAGCGGATGTAAACGACCTTCCCTGGGAAATTGATACGAACCACAAGCCGATACTTGTTCCCAGCAATGTTGAATACCACACGGCCATTTTTCAGGATGCTTGCATTTCCGTATTGCTCCTTTATTTCGGCAGGATTTGCCCAACGAGCTTTCTTCGCCTCGTAATACCAGGATTCTAATGGACCC
>CASBPW010000284.1 GCA_949127685.1 Candidatus Sivonenia alaskensis PMM_0068
CTTAGGCTAATAAAGTCTAAGTCTGTCACTTTGACAGCCTGTCTGTGGACAGAAGACACCAAAACGTACTATTCTCACCTCCGCTTTTGAGGAGTGGGAATGTCGAAATCTACGCTTAGGGCATGGTTTGCCAGTTCTATTATGATGGCTTGCATCGCACCTCCTACTTTTGCAGAGACTGGAGTGGCAGACCTCCTCCGGAGCGGTACCAACCAGACACTTCCCAATATTTCACAGGTGAACTCGGTTGCTGAACTCAGCGATGTAGACCCTAATTCCTGGGCTTTTCAGGCCTTGAAATCTCTAGTGGAACGCTATGGCTGTATTGAAGGTTATCCCAGCAAGAAATATTTGGGTAATCGGCCTTTAAGCCGTTATGAGTTTGCAGCGGGGCTGAATGCTTGCCTAGATAAAATTGGTGAGCAAATTGCCGCTGCTACGAGCAATTTAGCAACTAAAGATGACCTGGCTGTAGTCCAGCGTCTACTGGAAGAATTTCAAACTGAATTAGCAGTCCTGAAGGGCCGTGTCGAGGTCCTGGAAGCTAAAACCAAGGAACTGGAATTTCAGCAATTTTCCACTACCACGAAGCTGGATGGCTCTGTGGTCATGGCCATTCAAGGTGGTGGTGCGGGAGGAGACATCATAGAAGGGAG
This sequence comes from Candidatus Sivonenia alaskensis PMM_0068, assembly GCA_949127685.1. GTDB lineage: Bacteria > Cyanobacteriota > Cyanobacteriia > Gloeobacterales > PMM-0068 > Sivonenia > Sivonenia alaskensis. Next base: position 657 of record CASBPW010000284.1, read on the forward strand.
TGCCACTGGGGCTGTCGAAGACGGGGCTGTAACCCCTGGGGGGTCTGCGAATACCACGTTCGTTGGTCGTACTTCCCTCAATCTGCGAACCAGCTTTATTGGCAAAGATGAGCTGCTAATCCGGCTGCGTGGGGTAACAGGTCAAGATATTACTAGCAGTTTTCCGGGTATAGTCCCCGGTGTCGATGGTAGTTTAGGTACACTAATCTATGCCAGTACTTTTGATGGTTCTACTGACCCTGTTCAGACAAACGGTAATGCTACCGTTTCCTTCGATAAGATTCGCTATGTGACTCCTCTATTTGGGGATAATTTCCGAGTGTTTATAGGACCCCGTATTGAACTATTTGAATTCATTGATACTAACTCTTTTGCTAATGATGAAGAAGAAGATTTTTCCAGTGGCTTTTTTGTCAATAATCCTCTAATTATTGTTCTATTCGCTGGTCCTGGTACAGGATTTGATTGGAAAATTTCTGACCAATTTAGTTTGAGGGCTGCATACATCGCCTCTAATGGTGGCAACTCATTTGGCAGTGGGTTCGGTGGTCTGTCGGGTTCAAATACGCAGGGCTCCGTTGAACTAGATTTCCGTCCTTCTGAGACAGCAAAAATCAAACTTCAATACAGTGCCTATACGCTGCAAGAAGCTGTTGCAGATACCCCTAGTAAAACTGATGCTTTTGGGGTGAATGCAGAATGGGCTATCACGCCCAGCGTGGGCATTTTTGGGCGCTATGGTTTAGGAACGCAGCAGCTTTTCACCCCTGATCTTGCTGATAATAATCTGACCACATGGCAACTTGGCTTGGCTTTCCCCGATCTATTAGCCGCGGGTAATACTTTAGCTTTTTCCATAGGTCAGCCTGTTCGCGCCACGAATAAAGCCAATGGTTCGGAAACCGACTTTGAACTGTACTACAGCTTTCGCTTAAATGACCGCATGACCTTGACCCCAGACCTGCAAATTATCAGTCAGCCCGGTAATGTTGCGGGGAATTCTACCCTCGTCTTAGGCACTTTGCGGGCCGTGTTTATGTTCTAAAGTGGCCTAGGGGAAATCTGCTTCAGAAAAAGATATTTATTTCTGTTCCTAAAGCGGGCGTTGCTGATTGGGTGGGCCGGGAGTGTCAATATAATAAGTTCATGCCCTCATAGCTCAGGGGATAGAGCAGGAGTTTCCTAAACTCTGTGCCCAGGTTCAAGTCCTGGTGGGGGCAAATTATCGGAGTAAATTTTGGCGAAACCGTGACGTGAAGATCAAGAGAGGCCACAGGGCTGCAAGCTGCAAAGCCTTGCCCTGTTCAAAGCTGCGATCCGCTTTTTTCATGACGTACCAGAAGCCAGCACCATAAATAGCAAGAAGTAAAAACCAGAGCATAACCCATATCCCAAATACCTTCTTCTAGGATAGCGAGCCTCCGAGGTAAAACGCTAGGGTGGGATTAAGAGTTTGTCGAAACGTACATATAACCCTTAGTTTTAGTCAGATCGTCGCCTTACCTCGTTATATTGGTAGCTAGATTGTTTTTGCTGTCATCATGAACCTGAGCGATATTAAGCATCCAAATCAACTGAAGAAGCTTTCCATAGCCCAACTCAAAGAATTAGCGCAGCAAATTAGACAAAAGCATTTACACACAATAGCTACCAGTGGCGGGCATCTAGGGCCTGGCCTGGGAGTGGTAGAGCTGACGCTGGGCTTGTACTCCACCCTAGATCTCGACCAAGATAAAGTTCTCTGGGATGTCGGGCACCAAGCCTATGCCCACAAAATGCTCACCGGACGCTATGACAACTTCCATACCCTCCGTCAGAAAAATGGCATCGCGGGCTATCTAAAACGCGCTGAGAGCCGCTTTGACTGCTGGGGGGCTGGCCATGCTTCCACTTCAATTTCCGCAGCTCTGGGAATGGCTTTAGCGCGAGACTTCCAAGGCAAAGACTATAAAGTCGCTGCCATCATTGGGGATGGGGCGCTGACCGGGGGCATGGCTCTAGAAGCGCTCAACCATGCTGGTCATTTGCAGCGAACCAATCTCTTAGTTATTCTGAATGACAATGAGATGTCTATCTCTGAAAACGTGGGAGCCCTGTCAAGCTACCTTAACCGGATGCGCCTTTCCGAACCGATCCGTTTCCTGAGCGAAAACTTTGAAACTCAAATCAAACACTTGCCGTTGGTCGGCCCCACGATGGGACCGGAGCTAGAGCGTGTAAAAGATTTACTGAAGTACTACACCGTCGCCCGTTCCAAGGCTGGGGTGGTCTTTGAAGAATTGGGATTTACCTATCTGGGGCCTATTGACGGCCATAATCTCCAGGAAGTGATCGATACGTTTACGCTGGCTCATACGCAGCCCGGTCCTGTATTCGTGCATGTGAATACGATCAAGGGCAAAGGTTATGCCAGCGCGGAGAAAGACCAGATTGGCTACCATGCTAAAACGCCTTTTGACTTGAGCACCGGCAAAGTCTATCCTGCGACCAAACCAACGCCGCCAGCCTATCAGAAAGTTTTCGCAGACACGCTGACTACGATTGCCGAAGAAAGAGCTGATGTCGTTGCGATTACCGCCGCCATGCTCACGGGAACAGGGTTAGATAAGTTCCAGGCTCGATTCCCCAAACGCTGTTTGGATGTAGGTATTGCCGAACAGCATGCCGTAACGATGGCCGCCGGTCTAGCCGCAGAAGGGATGCGTCCGGTAGTTGCTATCTACAGCACCTTCCTCCAACGGGCTTTTGACCAGATTGTCCATGACGTGGCGATCCAACATTTGCCCGTATTCTTCTGTCTGGACCGAGCTGGGGTGGTGGGAGAAGATGGCCCAACCCATCATGGTGTTTTGGACTTGGCCTATCTCAGAGCTATTCCTGAGATGGTGGTCATGGCGCCCAAGGATGAGGCAGAGTTCCAAAAGATGATCGCTACGGGCATCAACTATACCGATGGCCCGATCGCCGTTCGCTATCCTCGGGGTTCCGGGCAAGGGGTCCCTTTGGTGGAGCGAGGGTTTGAACCTCTGCCGATTGGAGAAGGCGAAGTCCTGCGGACGGGGGATGACCTGCTCTTATTAGCCGTAGGGACGATGGTTTATCCAGCGATGCAAGCGGCTCAGTTGCTTAGTGAGCATGGTGTGGATTGCACCGTGTTTAATGCGCGCTTCATCAAACCCTTAGACCCGAAGATTATCGGTCTGTCTGGGAAAATCGGTCGCGTGGTCACCCTAGAAGAAGGAACCATTAACGGTGGCTTTGGTTCTGCGGTGCTAGAAGCGCTGGCAGAGCACGAAGTTTTGGTCCCAGTAACGCGCATCGGAATTCCTGATGCATTTGTCACCCACGCTACGCGCAGTGAATTGCTGCAAGACTTGGGGTTGACTGGGGCTGGTATCGCCGAGCGTGTGTTGCAGGTGTTGCATAGGCAGGTCAAGAAGGTAGGAGTTTAACCAGCTCCATGTGGGCTTATTGGGGCTTTGTTTGCGACTTGATTGACCAGCGGCAAAAACTTTGTGATAATCGTTAGGCTTCAAGCGCCTGTAGCTCAGTGGATTAGAGCGACTGACTACGGATCAGTAGGTCCGGGGTTCGAATCCCTGCAGGCGCAAGTATTTTTAATTGATGAAGCGTGTTATCAATATATTCAGGTTGTGCACTCTAGCTTGTGTATAACAATTGATCACCCATGCATTTGTCCTTTTCGGGCACAGTAGGCTGAAAATTGAGTCCTATTAGGAATATGCCCTACAGTTCCAGTGACACCCTCTCCCTGAGTTCTGCCTTGGAAGCCCTTCCCCTGTATAACCTCGGTTTTACGGGCAAAGCATCTTTCGAAGATATCGCCTCCTCTTTCCGCAAGTGTCCAACGGCCCCTGGAATCCTGATTTTTGAAAAAGGTTTCTCCCGTCAGCAATCTCCGATCGCGGTAGTTTCTCATCGTCGTTTTCTAGAATGGCTTTCTTCCTACGAAGGAGATCCTGTTCCTTTACATAAGAAGCTCACCGATGTCCCTGATTTTTGGGGGGGCTGTCAGCACTTTTTGCAGATTGAAGGTCAGGCGTGTCTGAGGGATGGTTTGATCTATGCACTCCAACGTTCAGATCGAGAAGCCTACGAACCGATTGTCTTGCATACAGCTCTAGGCCCTCGTCTGCTGGATATAGATGACCTGTTAATGGCCCAGGCTAGAGTGAGTTTTAAACAACCTCAAGCAGACGATCAAGAATCGGGACCGCTCGAATACGCAGAAGAGTGGGGCCATTTTTTATTTGCCAAAAGTCTTGTTCCGATCTGGGTCCATGAGGTTACAACCCTAAAGTTCCTGGCTGTCAATGAAAGCATGGTGGCTCACTATGGCTATACCGAAGAAGAATTTTTAAATATGACCCTGCGGGATATTCGTCCTCTGGAAAGTCTTCCCAGTTTGCTCCAAGAGAATCCGGACAATACAGAACAATACCATCATTGTAAAAAAGATGGGACCTTACTCTATGTGAGTACTACTTCCATGGCCTTCCTCTTTGAAGGAAAGCCCGCCAATCTGGTCTTAGTCCAGGAAATAGCTACCAGCGAAAGGCTCCCTCAGGCCGAAGAACAGTACCCTGCCCTAGCGTGGGCTAAGCAACTAGCAACCCAAATGGAGGAATTGCGCAAGCTCAATCAGATCAAGGATGACTTCTTAAGCACCGTAGCCCATGAATTGCGGACGCCTCTGAATAATATAAATTTAGCGATCACTATGTTGAAAACGGCTACTTCAGAGAAGAGTCGCGACCGCTATATGCGTATTTTGCAGGAAGAATGTACCCACGAAATCACGCTGATCAATGACCTCTTGGACCTACAGCGTTTGGAAGCTGGCGCAAAGAGACTAGAACCTGAATTGATTCCTCTCCATGACTGGTTGCCCTGCACGGTAGAACCCTTTTTTGGTCGGGTGCAACAGGTCCAACAGCAATTTATTTTGGA
>CASBPW010000285.1 GCA_949127685.1 Candidatus Sivonenia alaskensis PMM_0068
ACTTTTGTTGCTGGCGGTCGTACCGAGCACGTTTTTTAGGATCGGAAAGCACTGCATAGGCCTTTTGGAGACGTTCTTTATCATTCCCCAAGGCGTCCCCCTCGGTAGACAACATGCGATAAGCACCCCGAATCTCGGCCATGCTGCTATCTGGTGTCATGCCCAATATTTGATAGAGGTCTTCTTCTTTAACGTCTTTATCGTCACGCACCATCTCAAGCGACTCCTCTTCCAAACCGCTTGGGTCCTGGTTCTTTATCAGAATACAAGAGGAAGCGACCCCAGTTAAACCCCTGCATGAGTGAGAGAAAGCGGCAGACGGTCATTGCGGACCAAGTCTTCCAAGCTTTCTCGTTGTAGAACCAGTTGGGACGCTCCATTTTTCACCAAGACTGCGGCAGGACGGGCAATCCGATTGTAGTTGGAAGCCATGGCGTAGTTATAGGCTCCCGTTCCATAGACTGCCAGAATATCACCTGGTTCCGTTGGCGCCAGGGCGACATCTTTGAGGAGGATATCGCCAGACTCACAATGCTTGCCTGCGACCGTAACCATCACTTGGTCAGGGTGATTCATCTTATTGGCTACCACAGCGGTGTAGTGAGCCTGATAGGTAATTGGGCGCGGATTATCGGACATCCCTCCATCCACAGAGATATAGGTCCGCACTTCTGGAACAACCTTCGTCGCGCCCACGGTATAAGCCGTCACACCGCAGGAACCGACCAGAGAGCGTCCGGGTTCTGCAATGATTTTTGGAAGGGAGACCCGAGCCTCACGACAAGCCTCGACCACCCCGTCACACACCGTCTGGACCCAGTCATCAATGCTGGGTGGGTCATCTTGCTCGGTATAGCAAATCCCTAATCCCCCCCCGACATTGAGTTCTGAAAATTCCAGGCCAAAGGCCAAACCTTTAGCAAACCATTCCACCAATACAGGACCGATATCCTGATGGGGCGTGAGTTCGAAAATTTGAGAACCGATATGGGCATGGATGCCGATAGCCTTGATAAACGGAGTTTTGGAAAGAAATTCAAAGACCGCAGGCACATCCTGAGGATCAAACCCAAATTTGCTATCCAGGTGTCCGGTGCGAATGTATTCGTGGGTGTGGCATTCAATACCGGGTGTAATTCTGATCATCACCCTCGGATGCACTTCTTTATCTTCCGCGAGCTGGGCCAGGGTGTTCAGGTCTTGCCAGTTATCCGCAACGATGGTCACTCCATAGTCAAGAGCCATTTCCAGGTCTTGTAGGGATTTATTGTTGCCGTGGAAATAGATGTTCTGGCTATCGGCCCCGGCTCGGATCGCAGTGTATAGTTCGCCCGCCGAGACAACATCAATCCCCAATCCTTCGTGGTGGACAATGGCATCGATCGCCAGCATATTCCATGCTTTGGAGGCAAAGATGACTAAAGATTCAGCAGGATAGTGCTGTAGGAAGGCTCCCCGATATTGACGGCAGGCTTCTCGGAGCGTGACTTCGTCAATGATATAAAGCGGGCTGCCATATTGGGTAACCAAAGCAGGAACATCACATCCCCCAATTTCTAAATGCCCTTGGGCATTGGTCTTTGCCGTCAGGGGAGCAATTTTTTGATTGGGTGAAGGAAGGGAGCTGGGGGAACTCATAGTCACATGAGGAATAAAACCTCCCTGATCTTACTCTGCCGCTTGGCTAATCGACTCGGTTAAATTCGACAGAGATGGCATAAAGCGGTAAAGAGAAAAGAGAAGAAAACGTAAATATCGAGCAGACTGCGCAGGTGGAACGAGCTAAACGCATTAAATAGGTGGAGTCCTCTGGAATCTGACTTTGACTAAGCCAAGCTAGACAATAAACCGCCCAACAGGCAAACGACATCATCAAAAGGGTATGCCGATGCCCATCTTCTTCTGGTAACCATTGCAATAAAGCGATGCCCAGTAAACAAGCCACCAAAGCAACAAGATTCAATGGTCCTTGCCAACCCAAACTACTCAAAACTAGGGCAGCCTCTGACATGCAAAACTCCCTCCAGTGGCCTGTTATTCAGGAAAGTTCTTGTCAGTGTACAGAGGCTATTGCTCTGTGAGTTTAAAAAATTGTTGCTGACTTATTCCGCGTCAATGCTTCATTTAGCCCGTTGATCCCCATGGGATAAGGATCTGGAGGAATGCGAAGAATCATTGAATAACATAAAGAAAAATTGCGCCTTTCCCTGTAGCCTCATAAAGGGGGACGCTGCACCAAAATTCTCGACGCTAACATCGCCGCCCCAAAGCCATTGTCAATATTGACCACCCCAACACCAGCGGCACAGCTATTCAACATACTCAGCAGGGCGGCCAACCCCCCAAAGCTCGCCCCGTAGCCAATACTGGTGGGAACGGCGATCACGGGACAACGGACCAATCCGCCGACGATACTGGCTAATGCTCCTTCCATCCCTGCTACGACAATCAAGACATCGGCTTGGTTGAGAATGGGTGCTTTGTCCAAAAGACGATGAATTCCGGCAACGCCTAAGTCCCAGAGGCGGATCACTTCAAATCCGCACAGTTGGACTGTGACGGCCGCTTCTTCGGCTACCGGGATATCGGAAGTCCCTGCACTGATGATACCAACCGTGCCCGGACACTTTTCTAAGGGGATAGTGGTGGAATAGGCGGCACAGATACGCGCGATTGGGAAGTACTCTAGCTCCAACCCAGACTGTTTTTGGACCTGCTCAAAGGTCTCTGCTGTAATGCGGGTGGCTATTGCCACGGCATTGCGTTCGTGCAAGCGCTGTAAGATTTCAGCGATTTGCTCTGGAGTTTTTCCTGGTCCCCAGACAACTTCCGGAAAACCTGTGCGTATGACTCGATGGTGATCTACGTTAGCAAAACCCAAGTCTTCGTAGGCTAAGGTCCGTAGTTTTTCTAAGGCCATCTCAGGCAGAACGTCTCCATGGGAGACTCCCTGCAATAGTTGACGGAGCTGCTGTTCGTTCAAGGGCGTAATAATTTAAGGGCTTTTCCACTATAGAAACTTTTCGGTAAGATGCCATATCTGGCCCAGTGGGAAACTATCATAGGCCGTAGATTTGTGGGGAAGAAGGAATGCGTCGTCGCCTGGTCGTACCAACCCTAGTGGGGGGTCTATGGATGCTCAGTACAGGAGCCTGGGGTGCGGGGAATGAACCCGATCTAGAGCGTGCTCTCCAGGCATTCAAAAAGACTTTGCCGACCAACTATGGCGCTGGAGGAGTCTTTCAGGTCCAAGCCCAAAGGCAGCAAGGAAAAATCTTGCTTCAAGGTCGGACTCTGGGCCTAGCGGAAAAACAGGACCTCTTGAAAACCATGGCGGCCCTAGGCCGCGTAGAAGACAAAATCGCCATCTTCCCCTATGGTCAGCCAAAACCCTATGCCCGCCTTGTCAGTGCCTATGCCGACATGCGGGGTGAAGCCAAGGCTGATTCAGAACTAGCTTCCCAAGCCATCCTCGGCGATAGTTTCCAAATTCTTGGTCACTCAGGCAATTGGATAGAAGTATTCCGTCAGTGGGACGGGTATGTGGGTTGGATTGAGGCTGACAATCTGGCTGTGATGGATAAAGGTAGCTTCAGCAAGTGGACTAAACGACCGAAAGCGGTCTTGTTAGAAGATGTCTCTACCGATAGCAATCAGACCCTATATCGCGGGTCGATTCTCCCTGTGGTTCATGAGTCTATTCAAGCTTGGTCTCTAGCGTCACCCGCCGGAGATACGTTAAATTTGGCCCGTAGTCAGGCCCGTGCCTATCAGATCGAGTCCAAGGCTCCAGCATTGCAAAAGCGCGTTGTAAGCATCGCCCAGCAGATTTACACGATTAGCCGCAGTGCACCCTATCACTATTTATGGGGAGGAACCAAGGGTCTGGATCTAGATTGCAGCGGCTTCAACCAAACCGTCTTTCGTTTGGCCGGAGTAGCCATACCCAGAGATTCCTATCAACAGCAAGGATTTAGCCTGCCTGTAGCGAAAACTATTGATCAACTTGACGAACTCCGTCCAGGCGACCTTGTGTTTTTTAATGAAAATAAAAAGCGCGCGACCCATACTGGCATCTATGTAGGAGATGGAATCTTGATCCATTCCTCCGGGCACAACAAAGGTTTAGGCATGAATAACCTCAGGGGCGATAGTGAATATGAACGTTTCTTGCGCCGCATCTATTGGGGGAGTGCTAGAGTTCCGGCTTTGGCGAAAACAGGATTGGCCAGCAGTTTACCGCTCTTTACGTAATGGCCCCTGAGAGCGTATCTATTACACTCCTATTTTAATTGGCGATAGGAGGATAGATCCGCAAACGACGATGGGGTTCTTCACCAAAGCTCTCGGACGTGAGTTGATAGTGTTCTACCAATTCGTGCTGCATGCGGCGGATCTTGGGAGAACGGGGCAAAAGTTCTACCGATTGACCTCTAGGAAGTACCAGTTGTTCTACAGCGAGACGGGCTTCTTCCAGCGCTTCCATATGATCCTCGCTGTCCCCTCCGGCAAGCATCATATTCATGTCCAAGTCGTCTCCGCCAGCAGGTTCATCAATATGGAGAATTCGACGAAGCCCGCGCATCACATGGGATAAGGTATTGGCTTTGATGGCATAGACCGGAATTTGGCGATTCTGGGCCACAGTACAGATCTTTGCCTTGTCGCGTACATGAGAACGCAGAGCCATGACTACATCCGCCTCATCCAGCTCTTTGGTCAGACGGACGTTGTAGTTATAGGCTCGAATCACCCGTTCCAGTTCGTTGCGGCTGACGCCATAAGGATAGATAACCGTAGTTTCAGCGTTGGCAAAAGCTTGAGGGTCTAGGGCCTGAGGAGGCAAGGCTTCCATAAACCCTTGCTCTTTCCAGTTTTGTCCGGCTTTCCTGCTAGTACTCGGACCCGCGTTGAAGGGAGCCACTTTCGGGGGCGCTGCCGTGCGGGACATACTCCAACCCGGCGCAAACATCCGCTCCGTAGTATCCACTTCGGGCACTTCTCGGGTCACTTCCACCTGTCCGCTGCTGGTGACTGTGCGCACTTGGGGATTAGGTTTCTGTCCTCTGAGCAGGCTGTCCACAGAACGGGCACAGTCTTCGTGGACCATCCAACGGGTACGCTCATTCATTTCAATAGCAATATCAAAGGTGGGAGGCGCTTTCCGCTCCAGGACCGATTTCTGGGTGCCTCGACGGCGAGCTTCCTCATCGCCTAAGGTGACCGATTGAATTCCCCCAACTAAGTCAGAAAGGGTCGGGTTTTTAATCAGATTCTCTAATTGATTGCCGTGGGCCGTGCCGACAAGCATGACACCCCGTTCTGCAATCGTGCGGGCTGCTTGGGCTTCCAGTTCCGTGCCGATTTCATCAATGATGATCACTTCTGGCATGTGGTTTTCCACTGCCTCAATCATCACCTGATGTTGGAGTTCGGGTCGTGCCACTTGCATCCGCCGGGCACGACCAATCGCTGGATGGGGGACATCCCCATCTCCGGCAATCTCATTGGAGGTATCGATAACGACGACGCGCTTATCCAGGTCATCGGCTAAGACACGGGCCATTTCCCGCAAGGCAGTAGTCTTGCCAACCCCCGGACGCCCCAGCATCAAAATCGATTTTCCAGATTCTACGAGGTCCCGAATCATCGCTAAGGTTCCGTAGACGGCCCTACCTACCCGACAGGTCAGACCAATAATCTTGTTTTGACGATTGCGAATGGCACTAATGCGGTGCAGGGTGCGCCCAATCCCCGCTCGGTTGTCTCCTGAGAATTCACCGACCCGCTCAATCACAAAATCAAGTTCTTCTTGGGTCAGGACTTGGTCTGAGAGGTATTGAGTCCGCCCCATAAACCGAGCTTCCGGTAGACGGCCCAGGTCTAGGATAATCTCGATTAAATCCCTGAGGTCTTCCTGTGGCGTTCCCTCCTCTACCCCTAAGGCCTTGGCGATGGGGGGGGGCAAGATAGCTAATAGTTTGGCAAGGTCGTCGGTCACCCTAGTTTCCTGAACGATCAAAGTGTTCTCTTCCCGTGTGTTGTCTTCCGTAGCTTCAGAAAGGCTATTGATCCCAGAAGCGTTAACCATGGCAGCGTATCTCCAGGTGGGGTTTATAGGGGGCAACCAAAGCCTGTGCCTTATTCAGCGCCAAACTAAGGCATTGCATGTTGTCTTCTATGAGCGCACCATCCACTTCCTCTTGTACCAGTTTGCGGGCATAGGACCCAAAGGCTACTCCTGCAATCGGAAAGGCTGCGGTGTCGATCAGAGCAGCCGTTTTGTGGTTTGTACCCCCAGCCAGTTGCAAATGGCCCTTAGGCTGGAGTGCATAGAATTTGGAAGCAAGGGCTACACTTTGGCGGCTCGTGCTTGTGGCGCCCAAATCACCACTCATCGGTCGCCCATCCGTTTGCCAGACCAGATGTTGCTTGGCTTGCTCACTCAAGCTGGAATTTTGAATCACCTGACCTACCTGTTGCACAAAGTTTTCCAGACCTTCCCCATCAGACACGCTCACGGAGAATAATTTAAGTCTAGGCAAAAGCGGTCGCAGGTCTTCAAAAAGCCCGCAGAAAGGCTCTGTAGAAGTCGGTTGCGTATGGACTTCAATGGCATCAATATCGGCTTTGAGCAGAAATTGAACCAACTCAGGAATGGCATAGGTTTTGGAAACAAACTCCACCAGGCCCAGAGGGCAAACCGGTTCACAGCGTCCACAACCATAGCAACGGTCTTGAAGAACACCGGTATGGTTAATCGCTAACGCTGGACAGACGCGCTCACAGGGCTGGGGACAATCCGACGGACACTGAGTAGGATCAAAATACGCTTTGCGAAAATGGGGGTCTTCCCCCGCATTGAGGCTCGCCATCAGCCAGGGTCGCCTAAAAGACATAGACCAGCGCTGGGCGAGAATCTGTGCTTGGTCCACACCTGCTTGGACGGTGTGTAAAACTGCAGGTTCCGCAGCGAAGTCAATACAATCCACGCCAGCCAAGCTATACACCAAAGCCAAATTGCGAATGCTGGGCAAATGATGAAAACTGGCCCCGCAGATCAGCTTAAGCCAGCTACCTGTATCCAATGCGCAGTAGGGGCTATGCGATATCACACCAACATTGTACACACCGTAGGCAGAACGCTAACGGTTGATCGCACAGGAATTTTTTTATGGTTCCATAAATTCAGGAAGGTCAAAGTGGACAATAGAGTTGTTATTGAATCAGCAAACTGTTTGACCATCCAGCAGGAGATCCCCAATGACTGCCATCACCATCGACGAAACCGGACACTTAGAAATCCCGTTAGAAATTCGCCAGCAACTTGGCCTTACTTCTTCCCAATCCCTCAACCTAGAAGTCAGCAACGGTTGTATTATTCTCCAACCCGTAGGCCAAGAACCTCAAGCTTATCGTGAAGGCACCGCCTTGGTGCTAGAAACCCCACATTTAGGCAATCTCGATAGTTTGATAGATGACCTGCGAGAAGAACGCATTCAAAGCCCAAGCCGATGCGCTATTAACGCTCAACCCCAATCACTTTACTCGTCTGGGTGAGGCCATTGCAGAGAAAGTCCAGGTGCCGCAATGAATACTACCCGCATCCAAACGACCCTCCAAGCCCTTTTCCAGGATGGATTTTACGCTTTGATACGAGCAGGTGCCAAAGCGCAACGCCCGAGCACAGGCGGCTTCCAAGCGCTCCGGACCCACCC